>USSR01000221.1 GCA_900557355.1 uncultured Bacteroides sp. | reverse complement strand
TTAACACAACCCCCCCCCTGCCGATGACCCGGACAATCCTGTATTTGAGGTAGTGGAAACAATGCCGGAATTTCCGAATGGCGGAATGGGAGCAATGATGGAATTCTTATCGAAAAACATCAGATATCCGGTAAATGCACAGAAGAATGGTACACAAGGACGCGTCACCGTACAATTTATTGTAAATACGGATGGAAGCATCTCCAACATAGGAATTCTCCGTGAAGTAGACCCTGAATTGGACGGTGAAGCAGTGCGCGTTATCAGTGCAATGCCTAAATGGAAACCCGGTATGCAAAAAGGAAAACCTGTCCGGGTGAAATATACTGTTCCTGTTATGTTCCGCTTAAATGACGACGCAGTCCCAAAAGAAGACTACAAGCCTATAGAAAAAGTCGATGAAATGGTAGTCGTGGGTTATGCCCCTAAGGAAGAATCGCCTGTCAATGAAGACGTAGTATTTGAAGTAGTGGAAGAAATGCCTTCATTCCCCGGTGGCACGAATGGATTAATGCAATATTTATCCAAAAATATCAAATATCCGGTAGAGGCACAAAAGGAAAAGATACAAGGACGGGTAGTCATACAAATGATAGTCGATAAAAATGGTAATGTCACACGTCCTAAAATCATCGAGGGCGTAAATCCATCTTTGGATGCAGAAGCAATCCGTATTACTACGAACATGCCTAAATGGAAACCGGGTATGCAAAGAGGAAAAGCAGTAGACGTGAAATACACATTCCCTATCGTTTTCAGATTACAATAAAGTAACCTCTATTCAGTTTAAATTCTCTCTTACACAATAGATTATCCGCAAGTCCTCCCCCTGATCATTTATTCCGGTATCAAGGGGAGGATGCAGATAATCATAAAATTCTTGCACCATGAAAAAGCTACTTGTTCTATTATCCTTCTTATTTATAATCAACACAGTCAATGCACTGGAAGACCCAAAGGTATACTTACAGAAAGTACTCAATAACCTTGAAAAGGTAGAGTCGGCAAGCTACACAAGTTTTAATGAATCCTGGCAACCTGGTGATACAGTTCCGGTATTCACTCATTCTGATTATACCAACGAATACAATAATCCGAATGATAGTACCATTGGAGCAAGTTATGCTTCTTTCGAAACGAAAGATATGGGCAAAATGGTCTTTTGTTATGACGGAAACAAAAGAGTATTAGTGTACGACGACGACAAGGCAATTGTAGAAGACGACTTCACCGCCCGGCCACTACCTTTCAGATTAGTGGGACCACCTTTTTACAACTTCACTAAAAACATAATCAAATACGCTCTGCAAACAAAGGACAATATAACCGTTGACTTGCAAGATAAAGGTAACGATTACTTTTTCAGATTGGTTATTGAAGAAGATACCCAAGTGGAATTCTTCGGTAAAGCCTATCACATGCCGGAACCGCCATTTTATGTAGAACCGACCTCAATCTATGAGCTATGGATACGTAAGTCGGACAATCTACCTTATAAAGCACGGAGAGAAATGTCGCATGATATATCAGTTACGACTATTACATCCGTAGAATTCAACAAGTTGTCCATTAATGATTTCAATGTATCTGATTATTACCCAAAGGGGTATACTGTTGAGCCATACGGATACGGTAATAAAAAAGCTGCCTCAGCACCCGAACTTACAGGCAAGCAGGCCCCAGAATGGACTTTAAACGACTCCAATGGCAATCCGGTATCACTTGCCAACCAAAAAAGCAAAGTGTTGCTAATCAACTTTACCGGAATAGGCTGTGGTGCCTGTCAGGCTGCCGTTCCCTTCCTGAAAGAATTGAAAGGCAAATTCAGTAATGAAGATTTCGACCTTATAGCAATAGAAGGCTGGAGCCGGAAGGAACATTCCATTCAAGTGTATGCAAATAATAAAAAGCTCAATTACACCATTCTGAATGCAAACGACCAGGTAATCAAAGACTATCAAACAGGGAATGCAGCCCCCTTCTTCTTCATACTGGATGAACACCACATTATCAGAAAAGTTATCAGGGGATATGGCAATGAAAGAACAAACAAAGAAATTATGGATGCCATAACGGAATTATTATAGAAACATGTCCCAATAAAAAACAGTAGATTGAGCTATCCATACTCAGTCTACTGTTTCTTTTATAAATATAAGGGATACTTCTTATTTCTGCATCTTCACCACTTCCGTCGGTGCCATTTCCACATTCCGCTTATCTACCTGGCGAACCACACTTGCCGCTAATTGCAGGAAAGCACGTCCTGTCACAGTATTCTCATCAAGCGCTACCGGTGTACCTTTGTCGCCACTTTCGCAGATGCTTTGTACAATAGGAATTTGCCCCAATAAAGGTACATTCATTTCCTCTGCCAGCTTCTTAGCGCCTTCCTTACCGAAAATATAATATTTATTTTCCGGTAGTTCGGCAGGCGTAAACCAAGCCATATTCTCTACCAGACCGAGAATAGGAACATTTACCTTTTCATTGACAAACATATTGATACCTTTACGAGCATCGGCCAATGCAACGGCTTGCGGAGTACTGACTACGATAGCCCCCGTCAAGGCTAGCGTCTGAACCACTGTCAAGTGAATATCGCTTGTACCGGGAGGCAGGTCGATAAGGAAATAATCAAGGTCGCCCCAATTCGCATCACCTATCAGTTGCTTCAAAGCATTGCTCGCCATACCACCACGCCACAGAGTTGCCTGGTCAGGATCAACAAAAAAACCTATGGAAAGTAGCTTTATACCATATTTCTCAACCGGTACAATCAGGTCACGTCCTTCTACATTTTCTGCGTAAGGACGTGCATCTTCTACCTGAAACATCTTCGGCATAGACGGACCGAAAATATCAGCATCCAGCAAACCTACTTTATAGCCCAACTTTGCCAAAGCTACTGCAAGATTGGCAGATACCGTTGATTTACCTACCCCACCTTTACCAGAAGAAATTCCGATAATATTCTTTACCTGAGGCAATAACTTACCCGGTTCAGGACGTGCCGCCTGCTTACTCTCCGTAGCAATAACAACCTCTACCTCATTGGATACATAGGTATGAATAGCTGTTTCTGCAGCTTTTATTACAGACTTCATAAAAGGATCGGTCGGCTTCTCAAATATCAATGAGAAACTGACTTTCATGCCTTCAATACGCAGATTATCAGCAACCATTTCCGCTTCTACAAGGTTCTTTCCGGTGCCGGGATACCGCACTGTTGCCAGTGCATCTAAAATCAGTTTAGGATAAAGTGTCATAATCTAAAGTTGTGATAGAGTGATAAAGCGGTAAGGTGATAAAGTGACTATCAGTTCAGCACTTTATCACCCTAACACTTCATCACTATGTATTATTTTGAAGTTTGCAGTCCGCTCCGCTTACTGCGGTTATAACTGCGATATTCATCTAACTCTATTTCTACATCGGGTTCATGCAGTTCACCTTCTTTCGGCAGATGAAACTTGATATACTTGATGTTCAACCCACGATCCAACCATTGTTGTTCGTAATAAGTTTTAATGCTAAGGATTTCATCAGCCATGCCGGAGTGATACAGATCTTCTGTCATCACATCCACTGGAAGGCTATTCTCCTCAATCATATAACGGGTATAAGTGAACATAAAGTTACTATCTGTCTTGAGATGAATGATACCATCCGGTTTCAGGAATCTACGGTAGCGCTCCATGAAATAAGTGGAAGTTAAACGCTTCGTGGCCTTCTTCATCTGTGGATCAGAAAAGGTCAACCAGATTTCACTCACTTCATTTTCAGAAAAGAAACGATCGATGATTTCGATATTCGTACGCAAAAAAGCAACATTCTTCATGTCTGCCTGCAACGAATCCGTAGCTCCAGACCACATACGGGCACCTTTGATGTCTACTCCGATAAAGTTCTTATCTGGAAATAGCCGTCCCAGTCCTACTGTATATTCACCGCGTCCACAACCCAATTCCAAAACAATGGGATGGTCATTCTTAAAGAACGACTCATTCCATTTTCCTCTCATCTCAAAAGGCACGTTATCTACTGCCGAATAGGGATATTCGAACACATGCGGATAACTTGCCATATCGGCAAACTTCGCTAACTTACCTTTACTCATGCGTTATTCTACGATGGTTACCCAGCCATGTGTATCAGGTTCGTCACCATATTGGATACCACGCAGCTTATTGTATAACTTCATGCATACAGGTCCCGGTTTGCCATCTTTGGCAATGATATAAGAATGATTATTCTCCGGATCGTCAATACGTTCAATCGGGCTTATTACCGCAGCAGTACCACAAGCACCAGCTTCCTCGAAAGTAGAAAGTTCTTCCTCTGCAATCGGACGGCGTTCAACCTTCATGCCCATATCTTCAGCCAACTGCATTAAACTCTTATTTGTGATAGAAGGTAGGATGGAAGTAGATAAAGGAGTTATATAAGTATTATCCTTGATACCGAAGAAGTTGGCAGCACCACATTCATCAATGTATTTCTTTTCTTTGGCATCCAGATAGAATTCTGCAGAATAACCCGCTGCATGAGCCTCCTGGCTGGCACGCAAACTGGCTGCATAGTTACCACCTACCTTATAAATACCTGTTCCGAGAGGAGCCGCACGATCGTACTTACGAGTAATCACGTAAGGAGTAGCAGCAAAACCACCTTTAAAGTATGGACCTACCGGAGTAACAAAGATCAGGAACATATATTCACTGGACGGACGAACCCCCACTTGTGCACCCGTTCCGATCAGCAACGGACGAATATAAAGAGAGGCACCGCTTTCGTAGGGCGGAATAAAACGCTCATTCATCTTCACTACTGTGAGTACAGCTTCTTTGAAACGTTCTGTGGGCAATTCTGCCATCATAATACCACGACAGGTAGACTGCAAGCGAGCGGCATTCTCTTCCAAACGGAAAATACGAACTTTACCATCTTTACCACGGAATGCTTTCAATCCTTCGAATGCCTCCTGACCATAATGCAGACAGGTAGCTGCCATGTGCATATTGATCAGTTCACTACTACTGATTTCGAGTTTTCCCCACTCACCTTCCCGGAAATTAATTCTCACATTGTAATCTGTCTTCATGTATCCGAATGACAGATTAGACCAATCTATTTCTTTCATATCTCAAAGTATTAGTAATCTCATTACGTACATTTTGCAACAAATTTAATCTTTATTCTTCACTTTCTCGCTTCTCCGACAGTAATTTTTCTATTTCCTTGTCGGCTTTGGTCAATTTGTCACTACAAAACGCAATAATTTCATTCGCTTCCTTTATTTTTTCAGCAAGCGCATCGATTTCCAACTCATTATTGTCTATCTGACGGACAATCTTCTCCAGACGTTCTATTGCCTGGGAGTAAGTTTCTTTTTTCTTCGGAGTAGGCATAAAGAAATTTATGATTTAAGTTTATGATTTACGACTTATGACCGAGGTTACTTCACCCCGGTAGAAACGAGTGATTATTTCGTCTTCTTCATTTAACAAAGCAGCATCTTTCACTACTTTTCCATCTTTCAACGTGATACTATAGCCACGTGCCAGCATCTTCTCGGGAGAAGCATCAGCAAGACGTTGTTGTAACAACTCCAGACGATGCCGTTGACGCGAAAGTAAAGTCTGAACAGCCAGCGAAATATCTTTCCGGGTAGTCAGTAATGCAAGTTTGGCATCGGACACACGCCGGACAACAGCAGAAGGAATACGGTTTCTGTATGAAATCAATTTACGATGTTCTTCTGTCAGACGGGAGCGCACACTTTCATGCAGTTGACTGATAAGTACTTCCAGTTCATCAGCGGCAAGATCCATACAATTTATAAGATACTCCGCAGCAGCAGTCGGAGTCTTCACACGGGTATGAGCCACAGAATCAAGTACTGTATCATCTCTCTCATGTCCTATACCAGTGATAATGGGCAACGGAAACTGAGCACAGGCAGCAGCAAGCAGATAGGTATCGAAACCGGACAAATCAGAAGTAGCCCCACCGCCACGGATAATAACCACAGCATCAAAATCTTCCTGACGATTCAGAATAGCATCCAGAGCAGATAATACAGATTCTTCCACACGATCGCCTTGCATCAATGCCGGAAATAATTCCGTATGAAAGAAGAAGCCACGGGAATTATTTTTTAACTGATGGCAAAAGTCCCCGTAACCTGCGGCTGTAGGTGATGAAACTACTGCAATACGCTGGGGCAAGACCGGCATTTCCAGCTCCTTATTCAAGGTCAACACCCCTTCCTCCTCAAGTTGTTTTAATATCTCCCGGCGCCGGCGTGCCATATCACCCAAGGTATAAGTAGGGTCAATATCCTGCACAGTAAGACTGTAGCCATAAAGTTCATGAAAACTGACAGTAACCTGAACTAAAACCTTAATACCTGAAACAAATGCCTGTCCCGTCGACTCTTCAAAATAAGGTTTCAACAAACGATATACATTTGCCCAAATGGTTCCACGTGCCTTTGCTATCAGATTATTGCTACGGGGATCTTTCTGAATAAACTCCAGGTAACAATGTCCGGTACTGTTCGTACGCACATCGCTCAGCTCTGCCTGCACCCAATATTCATCGGGCAGGCATTGTTCAAGGCTCCGACGCACCAAAGCGTTTAAATCATACAAAGACAATGCTTCCATTCTGTTCATTTACGTATTACAGGTCACACATCACCAATAGCAGTATGTAATCTATTATTTATTCTTCAACTTATACTCATTGTATGCTTTCCACATATCAGGTACCCCATATCCATAGATATTATCGGGAAAATCCGCACGGTCACCGGACCGACGTACCAATTCAATCACTTCTTTTGCTGTCAACTTCGGACAAGCCTGCCACAAACAAGTCACCATACCACACATAATAGGCGAAGAGAAAGAAGTACCATTAGCCCGTCCCTGATTACCATCCGGACGGATGACGTCTGATCCTGACCCTACTGCAACTACATCAGGCTTCACACGATGGTCTGCAGTATTACCAATAGATGAGAAAGGGGCCAATGTTCCTTTCTTATCAACAGCTCCTACCGTCAATACATTTTCCGCATCTCCCGGAGGGGTAATTTTCTTCCAAGAACCCATGCCGGAATTACCAGCACTACATACCAGCACCATTCCCTTATCAGCAATGCGTGAAGCCTGACGAGACATCAAAGCATGCCGTCCATCCAAATCACGGTATTTATAATTCTTTGATTTGTCATCAAACGTATAATACCCCAAAGAGGTATTAATCACATCCACTCCCACACTATCGGCAAATTCTACGGCAGCCGACCAATAATCCTGCTCTACCAGATGTTCCGAATATTCGTCTTCACTA
Source organism: uncultured Bacteroides sp. (assembly GCA_900557355.1). Taxonomy (GTDB): domain Bacteria; phylum Bacteroidota; class Bacteroidia; order Bacteroidales; family Bacteroidaceae; genus Bacteroides. The sequence continues at coordinate 2,318 of USSR01000221.1, read as the reverse complement.
CGAAGCAACCAGAAGGAAGCTTCGGGTGCTGTCCCTGTCATAATCTCAGGCTGATTCATTCCAATGCAAGACAGAACGCTCAAGCCATGACTGCTCTCCGCAAAAATATCCGCTTGGGGATTCACAAAATCTTTTGTACCCAAAATATGAATATTCTGCATAGCAGTAATCTTATCTACATTGTGGAAACCGGCATCAATAACTGCAATCGTCATTCCCTGACCTTTGAAACCTGCTTCATGCAGTTTATCTCCATTGCTCAGTTGAACCTGAGTGATGGCACGCCCATAGATACTATCCGGATGCAGGATCGGTTGATTGATTACAGAATCCCGTTCCGTTGACATTGTCGGTTTATCAGCACCGGGAGAAAACCATACCTTTTCCGTAGAACGTACAAAAGGTAATGCTGCAATGCGGTCTATTAAAGTAGTATCGTTACAAGATACTGTTACAAAATTATCCCACTTTCCAACCACCACAATATTCACTCCCTGCTTGCGGATTTCATCTATATATTTGCGGCACACCGGAAGATCAGTAGAATCAATCGGAAGATTCTGCTTTTTACGTCGCTCAATAGCCTTTTCCGACAGGAACTTTTCAGGACGTTTTAACGAATACTCTGTAGCAGCCTTGTCTTTTAAACTGATGCGATACTTCAATGAATCTTGCTGTGCGGACACACCTGTCATAAACAGGATGAAAGCCCCAAAAAGAAATAATTTTCTCATTCTATTACTATCCATTACTTATTTATTTTCTGCAATAACCAAGCCAATGCCCCGCTGGGAAGCAATAAACGAGCCCCCCACTACCCGCCTTCCAATATAGAATACAGCTGACTGCCCGGGTGCAATAGCTGATGCTTCGGACAAGAAATGTACAAACAGCCGCCCGTCTTCCAACCTTTTCACCGTGCAGGGAATCGGTTTGCTACGATAACGGACACGTACTGTCAAGTCAAGAGCCGAGAAGAATTCCTGTTCATCGATGATGTTATCCTGTTCGGCCAGCATATATTCAGTCTGTAATTGTTTGGCATCGCCCAGCATCACTGTATTTTTCTGCGGATTTATCTTCAACACATAAGCCGGTTTGCCCAAAGCTATTTCCAGGCCTTTCCGCTGTCCGATGGTATAATAAGGAAAACCTTTATGCTCGCCCAACTTCACCCCTTCGGAATTGACAAACCATCCGGGACCGATTTCACGGTCTATTTCAGGAGAATGTTCGCGCAGGAAGTCCCGGTAATCACCCTTGATGAAACATACCTCCATGCTCTCCCCTTCTTCCGCCTTCAACTGATAGCCTTTCTCGCGCAAATACTTCCGTACTTGCAACTTAGTATAAGTGCCCAGCGGAAAAAGGCAACGTTTCAGCACATCCTGCCCCAGTCGCCAGAGAAAATAAGACTGGTCTTTCTTATCGTCATCTCCGGCCACTATATATATATTCCCGTTCTTTTCTTCCAGACGGCTATAATGCCCGGTAGAGATAAATGCGCAATCCAGTTTGTCCGCCCATTCAGTGAGTATACGGAATTTAAATGTAGGGTTACACATCACGCACGGATTGGGTGTCCGCCCCTGGCAATATTCATCAATAAAGTTCTGCACAATTACTTTGCGAAAAGCCTCACGCTCATCAGCCACATGGTGTTCGATACCCATACTGTCGGCAAGTTGTCGCGCCTCCACCGGTTCATCTCCCCACACCCACATGGTTAGTCCGACTATCTCATACCCCTGTTCTTTCAACATCAGACAAGTGGCGGTACTGTCTATACCGCCGCTCATGCCTACCAATACTCGCTTCTCAGGTCTGTTCATTTTAGGATGTTCATTCAATTAGCTTACAAAAATAGATGATTTCGGGGAGAAGAAAAACAAAATGTCCCTCAAAAGTTGGACAATAACTTTTGAGGGACTTTATTTTTATCTTTTAAGGCATATCCTTATTTGAAAAGCAACTGTGCCATGTGATACAAACTTCTACGCCAAGTCAGGAATTCATGCGCCGTATCGGGAGAAACAAACGACGTAGCCTTGAAACCGGCAGCCTTGAGGTCGTTCACAGCCTTAGTCACACCATCCGGATTCTCCTTGCTTCCGCAACTGATGAAGATGGATTCCACCTGCTTTTTATCCTTGATGTCGTCCGGCGCATAAGTGCCACCGCTCAATAGTCCATAGTAATTGAATACTTCCGGACGTCGCAGAGTAATCAGTTTCGTCTCAAAGCCACCCATAGAAAGTCCTGCCATAGCACGGTGCTTTTTGTTGGCCTGTGTACGGAAGTTACTATCAATATAAGGT
>USSR01000220.1 GCA_900557355.1 uncultured Bacteroides sp. | reverse complement strand
TGTTGATGCATACCAAGGTTTTCGGACGTTACAACGGTCCGGAAGAGATTATGCTTGAAACACCCAATTACACAGAAATCAATGTGATTGATAATTATGCCCCTACTGCCAAAGCTATCGTAACGGTGACGGATGCCGACGGTCAACCGGTAGCAGATGCCAAAGTCGAATTTAAGATATACAATTATGCGGAGTTTTATACAGTAGCCACGAAATATACAGATGCAGAGGGGAAAGCCAGCCTGACTGCCGGTAAAGGAGATATGTTGGTTTGGGCATCCCGCAACGGACAATTTGGTTATGCCAAAATCTCATTTGGAAAAGATGATGCATTGCAACTCTCTTTAAATAGGAAAGAAGGTGAAGTCTATTCCTTGCCAATGGATCTTGTACCTTCGGTGGAAGGAGCGAATATTCCCGAAGTCACTCCCGAACAACGGGCGGAAAATGATCGGCGGATGGTGCAGGAAGATTCAATCCGCAATGCGTATGTAGCAACAATGATGACGGAAAAACAGCCCAAAGAGTGGATAGATAAACTATATGGAAATACCTTACAACCGGAAAAGAAAGAAAAATTAGTAAACTTCCTGGTTGCTTCGCGAGGAAACCACCAAACCTTGAAAGACTTCCTTTCGCCTATCCGAAAAGAGAAAGACGCTGTTTCATGGGAAGAAATACGGGCTATATGGATATTAGAGAGTCTTTCGGCTAAAGATCTCCGCGATGTAACTCTGGATGTATTGAATGATCATCTGCTGACTAATATCTCGGATTGGGAGAAGATAGAGACTGATTTATTTAAAAGAATGTACCTCAATCCTCCTCGTATAGCCAATGAGATGTTGACTCCTTATAAGAAGGTACTTCGTGAAGCCATTGAAAAAACAGTGTACCAGTCTGTGCCCGATAGCATGAAACGTGATCCCAAAGTATTAATAGAATGGTGCAGAAAAGAGATTAAAATCAATAATGAACTGAATTCTCAACAGATTCCTATTTCTCCGATGGGAGTATGGAAAGCACGGGTGGCTGATGAAAAGTCGCGTGACATATTCTTTGTGGCAGCTTACCGGAGCATGGGATGGGCGTCCGCTGCCTGGATTGATGAAGTGACCGGAAAGGTGCAGATTCTAAATGAAGAATTTGCAAAGGAAGATGTCAACTTCGATACGGCAGAAGCTGCACAGTCTCGAAAGGGAGTATTGCAAGCTACTTATACTCCTATCCGCTCTGTGGAAGATCCTAAATATTATTCGCATTTCACTCTTTCCAAGTTTAAAAACGGCACATTCCAGTTGCTTAATTATGACGAAGGAGAGACGGATATGGGGGATGGAACTACCTGGCGTAATTTGTTAAAATATGGGAGAGAGCTTGATGAAGGCTATTATATGATGGTGACCGGAACTCGGTTGGCAAGTGGCGCGGTGCTTTCCAACAGTACATTTTTTACTATAGAACCCGGTAAGACAACCACCGTTGACCTTGTGATGCGTGAAAGCAAAGATCAGGTGCAAGTGATCGGCAATTTTAATTCGGAAGCGACCTATCGTCCGGTTGACAACACTGAACAGCGGAGTATTCTGCAAACCTGTGGACGTGGCTATTTTATAGTAGCTGTGCTTGGAGTAGGGCAGGAACCTACCAATCATGCGCTAAGAGATATAGCCGCTTTGGGCAATGACTTCGAACAATGGGGGCGTAAGATGGTCTTTCTTTTTCCTTCGGAAGAACAATACAAGAAATTTAATGCCGACGAATTCAAAGGACTTCCGTCTACCATCACTTACGGTATTGATGTCGATGACAGCATCCGCAAAGAAATAGTGCAGGCTATGAATTTAAACAATTCTATTCTGCCAGTGTTTATCATTGCAGATACATTTAATAGGGTAGTCTTTGTTTCTCAAGGATATACAATCGGTTTGGGTGAGCAATTGATGAAAGTTGTACATGGGTTATAGAAAAGAGGAGGTATACAATAATCGTTAATTCTTGCCCTTAATGCGTTTTTTCGGAAAAGAATGATTACGTTTGCAGCAAATTATGACTAAGTACATTTTTTGCATATTAGCATGTGCATTTCTGGTATTGGGATTTAGTAATGTTTCCAATAAAGAATTGCAGGGATTTCAGAAAAAAACTGAAACCTCGTCTAATGACATGCGATATGAAGCAGTGTCATGCTGTTGCGTTTCTTCTGCCGGCTTCGACAAGCCAGGTAAAGATTCTCATTCGCAGTTTGTTGACGAGACATCCACTTGTAATGTTAGTGACTGCATTTTTGACAATATCTCTTTTCCGAGAAGCATTGTTCCTTTCAAGAACCTGAAGTTCAATACCAATACTGTGATTATACAGATATTGAGCTCTCTGAATGTTCTGCTTCCGGAGAATCGTTTGGGTCATACCGACCTTGATGTTAATTACACTAAATATTCGTGTAAGTATTACGTTTACACATTGGCGCATATTCTTATTTAGACTCTACTCTTGTCTTTGGGTAGGGTGAGGTGTGCCTGTTATTCTGATCCCCTCTGCCACTTTTTCCTTTATTTTATTTATTATCTATTTTATTCATGTCAACATGGAAAACAAAGAATGTATTTCCTGTGACTTGGAACAGAAGACGGGTATTAATGTGTCTTATTGCTACCAGTGTGGTAAGTGTACGGCCGGATGTGTGCTGTCAGAGGAGATGGATTATGCTCCCAGCTATATTCTCCGGTTGTTGCAGACAAAAAATGCTCAAAATGACCGTCGTGTGTTAAGTTCCAATGCCATCTGGATTTGCTTGAATTGCGAAAACTGTATTGCGAGGTGCCCTAAAGAGTTCAACATTCCCAAAGTGATGGACTATCTGCGTGAGAGATCCCGTAAAGAAAGATGCATCCATAAAGAATCACGTCCTGTCGTAGCTTTTCACTCCGCTTTTCTCGAATCAGTGAAAAGAACGGGAAGACTCTACGAAGTGGGATTGGTTGCAGGTTTTAAAGCCCGCACTTTACGTCTGACACAGGATTTGAATGTGGCTCCTGTTATGTTCGTCAAAGGGAAACTCAACCTCCTTCCGGAACGGGTAAAAGATGAGAATAAGATCAAAAAGATATTTGCACAAACCATTGAAAAGACTCAAAAGTAGCTATGAGAATCGGTTTCTATCCGGGATGTTCGCTAAACGGAACTTCTCGTGAATATAATGAATCAGTCAAAGCACTGGCACAGGCGATGGGACTCGAACTGATCGAGTTGAAAGACTGGAATTGTTGCGGCGCAACGGCAGCTCACTCCATGAGTAAACAACTGTCTCTGGCCTTACCTACCCGTGTGTTGGCTTTGGCAGAACAACAGGGATTTCAAGAAATCGTTGTCCCCTGCGCTTCCTGTTACAATCGTTTGAGTGTTGCTCAATACGAATTATTGAACAATGAAGTATTGAAGGATGAAATACTGACTACAGTTGGAATGCGCTACCTCGGTAATGTGAAAATATTGAATGTCATCCAGATGATAGAGAAATATATGTTGGATGCATTAAAAGAGAAGATAGTACGTCCTTTTGCTCATCAAGTGGCTTGTTACTATGGCTGCTTGCTGGTGCGTCCCCATAAAATATTAAACTTCGACCGTCTGGAAGATCCGCAAAGCATGGACAAAATCATGTCTCTGATTGGTGCCACTCCTATTGACTGGGCTTTCAAAACGGAGTGTTGCGGTGCGGGCTTGTCCGTTTCTCGCACAGACCTTGTAGGACGTCTCTCGGGAAATATACTGAAAGATGCTGATGACCGGGGAGCGGAAGCCGTGATTGTGGCTTGTCCGATGTGTCATTCTAATTTGGATATGCGTCGCCCTGCTATCAACCACTATCTGGCAAAACCTGTTACCATACCGGTTCTTTATATCACACAGGCTATCGGACTGGCTGTCGGACTGACTCCCAAGGAATTGGGACTGGGACGTCATTTTGTAGCTGTAAATTTGAAGGAGGCGGAAGTATGTCTAAAATAGGAGTTTTTATCTGCCATTGCGGTGAAAATATCAGTGCAACTGTCGACTGCGAAAAAGTGGCCGAGGCGGCAAAAGAAATGGAAGGCGTTGCCTATGCCATTGATTATAAATATATGTGTTCCGATCCGGGACAGACATTGATTAAGAACGCCATTAAAGAATATGGATTGGATGGCGTTGTCGTTGCTGCCTGTTCTCCGCGAATGCATGAACCTACCTTTCGGAGGGCATGTGCGGAAGCCGGATTGAATCCTTATCTGTGTGAGATAGCTAATATTCGTGAGCATTGCTCTTGGGTACATGAGAAAGGGGAGGCAACTACCCGTAAGGCTGTCGATATTGTCAAAAGTCTGGTTGAAAAGGTAAAGCGGAATCATCCTTTGGTTCCCATTCAGGTTCCTATCACCAAAAAAGCACTGGTGATTGGAGGAGGAATTGCCGGAATTCAGGCAAGTCTGGACATCGCTAATTGCGGACATCAGGTCATTCTGGTAGAGAAAGAACCGTCCATCGGCGGACACATGTCACAGCTTTCGGAAACTTTTCCTACATTAGACTGTTCGCAGTGTATTCTTACTCCCCGAATGGTGGAAGTAGCGCAGCATCCGAATATCACTCTTTATACGTATGCCGAACTGGAGCATGTGGAAGGCTTTATCGGTAATTTTAAAGCCAGTATACGCCTGAAAGCGAAGAGCATTGATGAGAAATTATGTACCGGTTGCGGACTTTGTACGACTAAATGTCCCAACAAAAAGATACCGAGCGAATTTAATGCCGGTTTGGGAATGCGTACAGCTATTTATGTTCCTTTTCCGCAAGCAGTGCCCAATAAACCGGTGATTGATAAAGAACATTGTACCCATTATCGCAATGGTAAATGCGGAGTCTGTGAAAAGCTATGTCCTACGGGGGCTATCCGTTTCGGACAAGAGGATCGTATTATCACCGAAGAAGTCGGAGCGATTGTAGTAACTACAGGATTCAATGTGTTGAATACAGACTTTTTTCCCGAATATGGATATGGGAAATATAAAGATGTCATTACCGGATTGCAGTTTGAGCGTCTGGCATCGGCTTCCGGTCCTACATTCGGAGAGATTCGCCGTCCGTCTGACGGACAGATTCCTCAAAAGATTGTATTTGTAGCCTGTGCCGGTTCCCGTGATCCGGCCAAAGGAATTCCTTATTGCTCTAAGATATGCTGCATGTACACAGCCAAACATGCGATGCTTTATCAGCACAAGGTACATGGTGGCGAATCGTACGTGTTCTATATGGATATTCGTGCCGGAGGAAAGAATTATGAAGAATTTGTGCGCCGTGCCATTGAAGAGGATGGAGTGAATTACGTCCGTGGTCGCGTCGCCCGTATATATGAGAAGAACGGTAAATTGATTGTTAAAGGAGTAGACACCCTGTTGGGAGCATCACCTGTCGAGATAGAAGCTGACATGGTAGTGCTTGCCACAGCGGGAGTTGCCAACAAGGGAGCGGAAGAATTGGCGCAGAAGATGCACATTTCTTATGATCCTTATCAGTTCTTTGCCGAATCTCACCCCAAACTGAAACCGGTGGAAACGAATACAGCTGGAATCTATCTGGCAGGAGCTTGTCAGGCACCGAAAGATATTCCCGAAACAGTGGGAATGGCTTCGGGAGCCGCTGTGAAAGTAGCAGGATTGTTTTCACAGGCAAATCTGGTTCGTGAGCCGTTGATAGCCGTTGTCAATCGTACTGCCCCTCCGTTATTCAGCACTTGTGTTGGGTGTTTCATGTGTCAGACAGCTTGTCCTTATCAGGCCATCGAACGTGAAGAAATAAAAGACAGGAATGGAAATGTAATAAAGACCGTAGCTAAAGTAAATCCCGGACTTTGTCAGGGTTGTGGTACTTGTGTTGCTTTCTGCCGTTCCAAATCTATTGATATACATGGATATTCCAATGAACAGGTCTATGCCGAAGTGATGGCATTGCTGAACCATTAAAAAGAGAGTAAGCTATGAACGAAAATAAGATCGAGAATAATCAGGAATTTGAACCGCGCATTGTAGCTTTTGTCTGTAATTGGTGCACGTATGCCGGGGCAGACCTGACAGGTACGAGTAGGTTGAAGTATGCGACTAATGTAGAAATTGTCCGCTTCCCCTGTACAGGAAGAATTGACTTTATGTTACTGTTGAAAGCCTTTGCCGGAGGTGCTGATGGAATTATCGTTTCGGGTTGTCATCCGAATGACTGTCATTATACATCCGGAAACTTCCACGCACGTCGTCGTTGGATTGTATTCCGCGGACTGCTCGACTTCCTGGGTATTGATGTACGTCGTATCCGTTATTCATGGGTGTCGGCGGCAGAGGGAGCCAAGTGGGCTGATCTGGTGAATGAGACAGTTGCCGGAATCCGTGAACTGGGACCTTATCTGGAGTATCAGAAAGCTTCGGACTATTTGGAAAAGGAGGCTATCTATGAGTAAACTGATAGAAAAAGCAGTTGCTTTGTTACAAGAAGGAGAAGTGAATCTTGTGATAGGCTATGAAGAAGGAAATCATGGAACACGTCCTCTCTTTTGCCGGCAGGCAGAAAATGCCGACAGACTGATACTGGACGCCCGTTGCACGAATAATATCGCAGTTTATCTGACAAAACGGGAATTAACAGGAACAGGCAAAGTGGCTATAGCAGCTACGGTTCCGGCATTACGGACGATTGTTCAATTGGCATTCGAAAACCAGTTGAAAGAAGATAATCTTCTGGTATTGACCGTTGACGGACATGGAGAAGTTATCCAGTTTAAAGGATTCGATGAAATAAAAACATATCTGGCAGACTTTCCCTTGACTATTAGTGAGGAGAATCTCCAACTGATTGATCGTCTGAAAAAGATGAGTCGTGAAGAGCGGTGGAAATATTGGATGGAGGAAATGTCGAAATGCATCAAATGTTATGCTTGCCGGGCTGCCTGTCCGTTGTGTTATTGCAGTCGGTGTATTGTGGAGGTCAATTGTCCGCAGTGGGTACAACCCTGGTCTGCTCCGCTGACAAATATGGAGTGGCAGATTAACCGCGTGATGCACATGGCAGGACGTTGTATCGGTTGTGGCGCTTGTAAACAAGCTTGTCCGGTGGGTATTCCTCTTCATTTGATGACACAAAGTATGATGGAAGACATTCAGGGCGAGTTCGGGGTTGCTCCCGGAGCTATCAATCCTGCGGGAAATGTACTTTCTACCTTCAAGGCAGAAGATAAAGAGAACTTTATACATTAAAAGAAAGTAATGGAAAATCTACATATCAGTAAAAGCAGTCTGCAAGAATGGTTTCACCAGATGGTGAAAAAGGAAATGCATATTTTTGCTCCTGTGCGTTCAGGAGATAAAGTAGACTTCAAAAGAGTGACTTCTTACGATGAGGTAGCGACGGACTATGTGCAGACTACCCAGTCGGCTAAACGCTTTGTGTTCCCGAAAACAGAAGTGCTGTTCTCTTATCAGAAAGACGGGAAAGAAGCTACTTTGCAGGAAGCGGATATTAATGTAATTCCCGAAACGATTCTCTGGAAAATCCGTCCTTGTGATGCAGCAGGGTTTGCACCCCTTTCCGGTATTTTTAATTGGGATTATAAAGATAAACTATACAATGCCCGGCGGGAGAAAATGACATTAATCAGCTTCAGTTGTGCACAATGCGATGAATCATGTTTCTGTACTTCCGTTCACGGGGGGCCCGGTAATACTGCCGGCAGTGATATTCAGATTACGGAGTTGCCGGATCAGAGTGCATTGGTGGAAGTCTTGACAGCAAAAGGCAAAGCATTGGTTAAATTCTTTGTGAAAGAATATACACCTGCCGAAGAAATAGATAAGGAACAATATCTGGCATCCGTTCCCACCCGTTTCAATGTTGATAATGTACGTGAGAAGTTGGCGGGAGCATTCGACAGTCCTGTTTGGAAACAACAGGCCGAACGCTGTTTGGGATGTGGAGCATGCGCTTATGTTTGTCCAACTTGTGCCTGTTTTGATATTCAGGAAGATGCCAAAGGTTCGTCCGGTCATCGTGTCCGTTGTTGGGATTCTTGCGGCTTTTCGCTGTTTACCCTACATACATCCGGACATAATCCGCGTCCGACACAAAGCGCCCGTTGGCGTCAGCGCATTTTGCATAAGTTCTCCTATATGCCTGAACGGATACAGGAAACCGGTTGTACCGGATGCGGACGTTGTTCGCGTGCCTGCCCGGTAGATATGAATATACTTGAACACTTAATATCGATATCAAGCCATGAATGAGCAGTCGAATATATATCTTCCGCACCTGATGGTGATTGAGAAGATAACCCATGAAGCTCCGGGAGTGAAGACTTTCCGGTTAAGATTTAAAGACGAGAAGGAAGGAGAAGCCTTTCACTTCAAAGCCGGACAGTTCGGTGAATACTCTGCGTTTGGTGAAGGAGAGTCAACTTTCTGTATTGCTTCGTCGCCTACTCGTAAAGGATATATCGAGTGTACATTCCGTCAGGCAGGACGGGTGACTACCGGACTTGCCAAACTGGAAGAAGGAGCTACCGTTGGTTTTCGAGGACCTTTCGGAAACACATTTCCGTTGGACGAGTGGAAAGGAAAGAATCTGTTGTTCGTTGCAGGTGGTATAGCACTTCCGCCGATGCGTTGCGTCATCTGGAATGCATTGGACAGGCGGGAAGATTTTAAAGATATAACGATTGTTTACGGAGCCAAGTCTGTTAACGACCTGGTATATAAAGAAGAGCTGAAAGAATGGGAAAACCGTCCGGATGTCAATCTGATAACTACGGTTGATCCCGGGGGGGAGACTCCCGACTGGACAGGCGAAGTCGGTTTTGTACCTTCGGTGCTTGAGGCTGCTGCACCTGCCAGTGCAGATACTGTGGCAATAGTTTGTGGACCTCCGGTGATGATAAAGTTCACTTTTCCTGTATTGGAGAAGTTAGGCTTTGCCGATGAGAATATTTATACCACCCTGGAGAACCGGATGAAATGTGGTGTTGGAAAATGTGGACGGTGTAATGTCGGGAAGTTGTATGTCTGCAAAGACGGTCCCGTATTTACCAAAGCCCAGTTGAATGATATACCTCCTGAATACTAATGATAGGGTATTCAAGGATTAAAATATTGTGTTTTCCGTTGTGAAACGGGAGTTACGTCGTATAAAAGCAAGGATATATACCGAAGTGATTTCAGGCAAATAATATCCGCCGATTGTTTTTATATGGTGATGAGGAATGCCCAATGGGATTAACTTTCATGTGTGTCTAAATTTTATAATGGTTTCACCATTGGGCGCCTCTTCTTTATTTTGAATATGATTGTACAACCTAATTTTTATATTGCTATGATTCATTTATTACTGTCTACTCTTGCGATGATGGGGCTTACTTTCCTCATCGGTTTTTTTGTCGCTGCGGTCATTAAGTTGATTGCCTATGCGGCTGATTCATTTGACTTTTATAGTTCCCACCGTTTGGAGCTACTCCGGTTACGACGCTGGCGGCAGCATCGGCAGAAGGTGGAAAGATTAGTCCGGCAGATACCTATTGCAGATGAAGATGCTTTAGGTGATTCTCGTGAAGACTACAGTAGGGGGATTGACAGAAACTTTACTGGCTATTCCGGCTATTATCATGGCGTGGA
>USSR01000219.1 GCA_900557355.1 uncultured Bacteroides sp. | reverse complement strand
TCCGGGTGCGGTAATTCTTCAGCAGTTTGATAACCCTGCAAACCTTGCCATGCACGAACGTACTACGGGACAGGAAATCTGGAGGGATACGGAAGGTGTTGTTGATATTTTTGTAGCCGGTGTCGGTACCGGTGGAACCGTTAGCGGTGTAGGTGCCGCCCTGAAGAAGCATAATCCGGGGGTGAAGGTGGTGGCAGTGGAACCTACCGATTCTCCCGTACTTTCGGGAGGTGCACCGGGAGCACATAAGATACAGGGGATCGGTGCCGGTTTTGTTCCTAAGAACTACAATCCGGCAGTAGTAGATGAAATTCTGCAGGTAACGAATGATGATGCTATTCGTGCGGGTCGTGAATTGGCTAAGTTGGAAGGTTTGTTGGTAGGAATTTCGTCCGGAGCAGCAGTCAGTGCAGCTACCCGTCTGGCACTTCTTCCTGAAAACGTAGGAAAAACAATAGTCGTATTATTGCCGGATACAGGCGAACGTTATCTTTCGACGTTGCTGTATGCGTTCGAAGAATATCCGCTGTAAGATGTCTGACGGATTCTTTTAATGAAAATCTGTTGGATATTTGTTATCGGATTTCGGAGTGAAGAAGTATTCTGATTGAAAATGTCGTACAGACTGAATTTGGAATGGTATAGATAAATATTTCTTTTATGTCCTTTAGAAGTGCCTGTGGCCCTACTTTGGTAGGGCTACACCTTTTACCCCGGATGGCTACACCATTTTGCGGTGATGGCTACACCTTTAGGACGAAAGGGTGTAGCTCTGCTGGAGGGATTGTTCTGGAGGGTAGAATGGAATGATTATTATTTGACAATAAGGCTTTCTATCTTGGTGAGCTAGAACCAGACATTATATGGATAGTCTGATTGAAGACCCGAACGGGAATTCCGTTTGTTGTTCTTTAAATGTTCGGAGCATCAAGATTGATAAATAATCTCCACTTCTACTAAATATTTAAGTAAGAGGTAGGGATATATTTAGAACCGTGGATTGAAAACACTATGATTAGGTTTAGCCGAATCTACTTCATAGTGTATTATCTGCTCTCATTGCAGGAGTATCTGTTATATTTTAAGCGTATTATTAATTTACTAACGATGTTTTTTTTATTATAAATAGCAGTGATGAAATAGTAATAACTTCTGCAATTATATTAGGTAAAAAAATGAAGCTAAACATTGTGTCATAATGTGGATTCCAGATAATATGAATAATAGATGTTATTATTATAGAAGATATAATTTGCAAAATAGCATATAACAATATTTTTATTTTTTTTCAATCTCAGTTTTTGTAATATCATAATAAAGAAAAGCGTACCAATTATAAAGGATATTGATCCCAAATATAATTCAAGTGAAATTAATTCTGTTATTGAAATATTATGTTCCATAATCTTTATTTAGTTGGTTCATATCTAATAGTGCTAAATTTATTTTGATATTCTTTTACTATACTATTGGGTCTAGGGTCAATGATTGTGGGTGATTTCTTTTTGACTTCTGGGTCTTGTTTTAGTACATCTGTAGCAAAAGTACCACAATTATTGCTTGTTAACGAATATTTTTCTCTCTTAGGGTTGGAATTTTCCTTTTTCTTTGATTCCGTATAATTTTTCATTTCTTGAAATTTATCGCTTTTGATGTAGGCTCCTTCAATTTTTCCACCATGACCAGCTTTATCAGAGATTACCCTTAAAGTATTATTTAAGGATTTTTCTGTTGGAGTTCCATCTTTTCCAATTACTATATCCGGAATGGGAATAGTTCTTACAGTACCTCTCCCTTCTGGATCATATCTCCCATATTCGTAATATTTTGTAACGCCTTGTTTGTTGATTAATAAAACTCCGGCATGGCCTAAATTTCCAATTTTCCCTATTGGAGTAGATATTTTGTAATCAGGAAAAGCAATGTATACACCATCTTTGCCATCTGGATCGATTACATTGATCGGGTTATCAAAACAATAGGTGTATAATGAAATATTAAAATGTTTCTCCGCCAGCGGATCAACCCATGCCATCTTCCCAGCGCCGCATCATACATCCTCGCCCCATAATCATGCGATGTATCTGGTGTCATTTTGCATTGACGGCGACGAATACTTGTCAGTGAAGTATGTGAACCGTTCCGATGTGGAAGGTTGCATCAAGCTGGTGAGCTACAATCCGCATCATGAACCGATGGATATTCCACTCGCATCCATACAGGCGATGGCGATTGTCAAGTTTTCCATCAGAAGGAATATGATGATGTAAGTGCGCGCGGGTGTTCGCGTGCGTACGAGAGGGGCGTAAACCTATACTTCGCTAGGTCGAAGCCCGAAGGATCTGCAAGTCATCTTGTCTACCTTGATCTCCCATATTTTCACATTGCGCACGGCAGGTTCGCTATACTTGAACTCGTAGTCGACGTATTGCTGCATGATGATGTCGAGTATACGTCGCTTTTCATCCATATCCTCTATGAAACGGACGTTTCCGTGGCACATCACGCTACGCGACTTCATGCTGTAACTGCATGCCACTTGGCGATGCATATATACCAGTTCGTGCCCTTCGCAGAAGGTGATACAAACGCGCGGGTGGTGTTCTGCCATCGTCACTTTGCCGCCTTCGGGACCGGAATGCAGATAGATGATACCGTCCCAGTAAGCAAAGTTCATGGGGATTACATAGGGATTGCCTTCCGAATCGGTGATACCTACCGTACAGTAAGGGCATTTGCGGATAATTGCTTCAATCTCAGCTGGGTCGGTGATTGCGATTGTCTTCATAGGGCTGAATAAGTGTTTTTTATTTGGTGCAAAGATATAAAAACTGCTCTACAATGGAAAATCATTTTCCGTTGTAGAGCAGAGTTATTATATTATCGGCTTTGTTGGAATTACCAACCCGAATTTTGTTCTATTACAGCTCCGGTGTTCGTATCGATCACTGTCTGTGGTATCGGGAAGAGGTTCCACTTCGTAACTTGAGCTTTGTCCGATTTGAAATATCCGCCCCAGAAAGGCTGGTCTGCAATATACATTGCATGGTTGTTAAGACTCTCGATTCCTTCATTTCCCATGCGGAGTAAAGTTGCCCATCTCCTTTCTTCACCGAATAACTCACGCACCCGTTCATCGAGGATGTATTGCAGTGTTATTTCGTCTGCTGTAGCCAGTTTTGTACATTGTGCACGGTTTCTCAGTTTGTTGATGTCGGTAGCAGCGGCGCCTTTGTCACCTGCACGCAAATTGGCTTCGGCGCGTAGCAGCAGAGTTTCTGCCGAACGGTGTGCATACTGGTCGCAATACATGTTAGAGCGGTTACCGCCGTCGGCCAGATCATCATATCCCCAGTCGTCGATTGGAGCAAGTTTAGTCCAGACAGGGAAGAACTCTGTTATCTTCTGAGTATTGTAATCCAGCATTTCGTAAGGAACCGGTTTACCGTACATGCTATGCTTCGTATCCATGCACACAAACTGGCGGCGGATGTTGCAGGGTGCATTGCGTATATCATCTTCGTAATCGCCTTCCCAAACGTCACTAATTACATAAGTAGTAGGAGCCATATTGGCTACACCGCGTCCACCTACGTAGGCTGATACGTTTCCGCCCGGATATACGCTTTCGTCGATATTGCCAGCCCACGGTCCGGCTGCTGCACCGTTTTCGGCATATTCAGTCTTCCACACTACGTCACGAAGAACGGGAGACATTTCACGGGGATAACCTACAAAGTTGTTTCCGCCATATTCGTGATACACCGTATAATCGTTCTGCAAAGTCCACAGTGCTTCCGTATTTCCTTCAGCATAATCGTAGTTTCCTTGCTGGAAGAGGTCGAAGAATACATTACCATCTTCATAGTAGGCAGCTATGCCATTTTTCGTTGTTCCCCCTCCCGGGATGCTGCGTGTACCGAAACGCTCTGTCATCAACGGATGTAGTGCCATTACTTTGTCGGCATATTCGATGGATTTCCGTAGGCATTCGGTGTCATTGCTCTTGATGGTAGCCAGTGCCAGATAGGCTTCGGCCAGGAAATGGTAAGCGACTCCCTTTGACACGCGTCCGGCTTCCGATGGATAGTCGGGCAGTGCTGCTGCCGCAGCTTCCAGGTCGGTAATAGCGAAGTTATACGTCTCTTCGCGGCTGGAACGTACAAAGTCCAGTTTCAATGTCTGATAGAATTGATCTACCAGGGGAACTCCACCAAACAACTCACCCATTGTCAGGTAACCGTAGCCACGGAAGAACATGATTTCACCATAGGCTTCACTACGCTGTGCTTCACTCTCCCAGGGCAGACCTTCTTTATTGTAACCTTCCAGTGATTGGTTGGCATAATTCACCATTTGGAACATGGCATCATAAATTTTATTGGAACTGCTGTTGGTGCTCGACCAGTTGGCGAAGTTACAGTAACCGTTACCCGTGCTGCGGAAATAGGGGGTATCCAGCACATCAGTACCCAGTCCTTTCAGGAAGTAGTCTTGTTGATACCAGTAGCGGATGTGGATGTACAAGTTAGTGATACAAGCCTTCACCTGGTCAATCGTTTCGTACGAGTTGTCGGTGGTGTAGATTGTCTTCGGCTTTTCCGTTAGGAAGCCTTCATCGTCACAAGACGTCGTCATGCCAAGCATGGAAGCTGCGGCAGCTATGAATATATATTTTTTTGTTTTCATCTTTAGTGTTTTTAATAGAGTTAGAACGTTAAATTCAGACCAAACGAAACGGTACGCGACAACGGGTATCCGTAAGTGTAACCGCTACCTAATGTTTGTTGAACTTCAGGGTCACCGCCTTCCCATCCGGAGATGGTGAAAAGGTTCTTGCAAGCCATGTAAACCTTCAGATTCCCGATACCTGCTTTCTGTACCCAAGGCTGGCGGAAAGTATAGGACAGGCTGAGGTCTTGCAGACGCACGAAGCCATATCCTTGTAGCGTCCGTCGGTATAGTTGATACGCGGATATTTGTTACTCTTGTTTTCGGGAGTCCACCAGCCGTGGTTGAAGTTATTGTCGCCCTGTACGTCGGAAGAAGTACGGAAAGCGTAGTAGTTTACAGCTTGTCCGTAGCCGTTTCCACCGAAGATGCCGGTGAACAACATATAAAGTTCGAAGTCCTTGTAGCGGAATGTATTGCCAAAGCTCATGCGGAAGTTTTCTTTTTTGTATCCCAGGATGGTACGGTCGTCGGCTGTAATTTTACCGTCTTCGCTACCGTCCAGGTTGGCAAACTTCACGTCACCCGGTTCTGCACCGTTGGCTGCCATATATTCTGTATCTTCTTCTTGTACAATACCAATGTTCTTGTAACCATAGATAGCACCCAATGACTTACCCAGGAACAGGGAGTTCGTAATATCGTCCTGACCGTCTCCGTAGAGTTCTTTCAGCTTGTTGCGGTTCATATAGAAAGTCAGTGTGGAACTCCAGTTGAAGTCTTTTGTCTGGATGTTGGTAGTATTCAGGTTAACTTCGATACCCCAGTTGTTTACCTGTCCCATGGTGGCTTTCATGCTGGTCAGACCATTGATCATAACCGGAATGTTACGGTTGAATATCTGGTTGGTGGTCTTGGAGAAGTATCCGTCGAATTCCAGGCGGATGCGGTTGTCGATTAATCCCAGGTCGAAGCCGTAGTTGAATGATTCGGTTTCTTCCCATCCCAGGTCGGAGTTACCCATCGAGGTGATGCGCTGTCCCCAGCTTACTAATGAAGTGTTACCGAACGGATAGCTGTAACCTCCTGACTGTCCCAATGTGATTTTGGAAAGTGTTTCGTAAGGAGAAAGGCTTTGGTTACCATTCTTACCCCAGGATGCTTTCAACTTCAGGTAGCTGATGGCTTTAATATTCTTCATGAAAGCCTCGTTGGATGCTGTCCATGCCAGACCTACTGCCGGGAAAGTACCCCATTTGTGGTTTGCACCGAAGACACTGGAACCGTCACGGCGTACGGAAATACTCAGGTGGTATGTATCGTTGTAGTTGTAGTTGGCACGTCCCAGATAACCTACGTTGGTGTGGCGTGTATAGTTCAGACCGTTGATCTTCTGTGTGGTTGCCAGGTTCAGTCCGTCGTAACTGAGGTTGGTGTTACCCAGTGCGGCAAAGTCGGAACCGTCGAAACGACGGTAGCTGTACTCGTAAGAGTCACGCGTATATACATAAGTCAGGTCTACATAGTGCTTACCGAATTGGCGCTGCCAGTTTACTATATTGTCTAATACCCATGATGTGTTCTTTGTGCGTGCGCTGTAACCGTTTGCTGAGGCCAAGTAATTGGCTACAGTAGAGGCGGAATAGCGGTCGTCGCTGGAACCTTCTTTTACGTAATATCTTTCATGCGTAAAGTAATCGCGTTCGATGTTTTCTACGGAATAGCTACCGTTCAGGCGGTAAGTCAAACCTTCTACCCAGGGACATTTCACCAATACGTGTCCTTTCATGGAGGTAGTGGCATACGTGTCATGGTCGTCGATAGTACCGCTCTCTACATTCCACATCGGATTGATACGGTAAATACCCTCATTACAGGGGAATTTCTCCAATCCACCGCCATCGGCACGTTCGGCACGACCGTAAGGGCTCAGACGGATGGCTTGGTAGAGGTCGTATACGCTGGCTCCGGAATAGTCGTTGTAGGTGTAGTTTACCTGTCCGCCTAATTGCAACCAGTCTGTGATGTCCGATTGCAAGCGTGCTGTCAGGGCGGTGCGGTCGTAATCGTCTCCTTTCACAACTCCTTGCTGGTCGGTGTATGTACCGGACAGATAGTAATTAATCTTCTCCGTAGCTCCCGAAACAGAAGCTGAGTAGTTCTGCATCAATCCGGTGCGGGTACAATAGTCGTACCAGTCGATGGTATTTCCGTTTTTGTAGTTTTCGTATTCGAACTCTCGCATCCATGTAGGATCGGCGTCCTCTGCCAGACCACTCAACAGGTTTACTTTCTTTACATAATCTTCGGGACTTAACAAGTCCGGTTTTGCTGCTGCTGTAGAGAAAGCCCAGGAAGTATTGACGTTGATGACGGGTTTACCCAACTTTCCTTTCTTGGTAGTGATCATAATTACACCATTGGCAGCTTGCGAACCGTAAGCTGCGAGTGAAGTAGCATCTTTCAGGATACTCATGCTTTCGATAGTTGTCGGATCGATGTCGCGGAAGCTTCCCATATAGATCACACCGTCCATTACGATCAGCGGAGTAGAACCACCATTTACTGATTTCTGACCACGAACCTGCAATGAAGGTGCCTGTCCGGCTCCTTGTTGCTGCGATACCGTGATACCGGTAGCCGTACCACGCAGAATGTCCATTGCATTGGAGGTAGGCATCAGTGCCAGCGGAGTTTCCGAGGCTTTTACGGTAGAAACCGAACCTGTAAAGTTCTTGCGCTTGGTAGTACCATAACCTACCACTACTACTTCATCCAGCATCTCGGCATCTTCTTTCAGTTGTATGTCCATTACTTTTCCGGCAACAACAGGTAATTCCTGTGTCTGATAACCGATGTACGAAATAACTAATGTTGCGTTGGGAGTGACACTTAGGGTGAATTTACCATCCAAATCAGTGATTGTGCCGTTCGATGTGCCTTTTTCCAATACGCTGGCACCGATAATGGCTTCTCCTGTTGCATCCTTGATAATACCTGTGACGGTTTGTTTCTGTTGCTGAACTGCATGTACGGAAGTTACACTGTCTTCAGCCATTACTGCGAGGGGCTGAGCTGCGATGAAACCAGTGCAAAGCAATAAGGCTGTGAGGACCTTCCGGTTTCTTTTGAACGAGTTTTCTTTCATCGTTTTTCTTTTTTTATTAGACCAAATAAGGTGATTAAATTAGTAATCCGGATAAATCGGCTCCTTCAATGAGAGGCCGGTTACCTAAAAAACTTGGAGAATTTCTTCTTTTCATTAATATTAGATTTTTTAGTTTTTATACTTTTGTCATTGCAAAATTAGATGCTAAATGGAAAGCCATAGATAGAAAAATAGGCAAGTAGAATACAAAAATCGTTCAAGACGAATTATTGGTTGGTTTATGTTGAATTTTTAGTGCATCTTTGGGACTACTTCGTAAGGAACTATATACAGGTTCCAGGCTATTACTTTTAAAATAAAACAGATTCAAATGAAGAACACTCTACTATTTCTGGGACTGATTATTCTTTTGGTTGCAAAATCGGGAGCACAACCCTATACGATTAAAAGACTGGGGGTAGAAGACGGGCTGTCCAGTAATTACGTGGTGGGGATTACCCAGGATAAACAAGGATGCATGTGGTTTGCCACCGAGGGCGGGCTGAATAAATTCGATGGCAGGCAGTTTACGGTTTATAAAAAATATACCTCGAAGCTGAGTGCCAATGAACTGAACTGTGTGTGTGCCGATCCGCGCGACAATAAAGTGTGGATAGGTACCCAACGTGAAGGCCTGTGTGTGTTCGATTGTGATGCGGATACGTTCACTGTATACAGGGCGGGAGATGGCACTATTGCAACCAATGATATGACCAATATCATCCCTTCCTTCGACAAAAAAGGGTTGTGGATTACCACCTATCATGTAGGTATCCATTATTATGATATCGAAACCGGGAAATTCACTCATTACTATGAACACAATGTGAAAGGACTGGGTGGATTGAAAAACTATATAGCCTGTGATGACGGTCGGGGAAATCTGTATGTCGGGCATGATGGCAAGGGGATGAGTGTCATTTCATTAAAGGATCATACAATAAAAAGGTATCAGCACGTTTCCGATGATCCGGATAGCCTTCCGGGAGGACTTGTCGTTGCCTTGTGTGTAGATGAACAAAGAAATATATGGGTAGGTACGAATAAAGGACTCTCCATCTTTAATCCTGCAACCGAAAAGTTCACCACTTTCAGGCATATTCCGGGCGATGAGAACTCGTTGCTTTCCAATCAGGTGCTGGATATAAAACAGATGAGGGACGGACGGTTGTGGATCTGTACCAATATGGGTGGTGTCAGTATACTTGATATGCAACAGAATGCATTTACTTCACCAACCCATATACATTTTCAGAATATACCTGCTACCAATGATGTGCACGGCTTGTCGGGACCTAATGCCAGATGTGCTTTTCAAGATAGCTTCGGGAATATTTGGCTGGGGAATTACCGGGGAGGAGTCGATTTTATAAGTTATGCACAGCCCATTTTTAATATGTTGCCCTACACAGTGGAAAGAGACGGTAAACAGAGTAGTAAACAAGTTTGGGGATTGTTTGCAAAAGATGATAAAGTATTGGTTGGGGGCGAAGGTGAGTTTGCTGTTTTTCAGAAGAATAAGCTGATAGATACTTTCTTATTGCGTTCTTATCAGACTCAATCCAATACTCATATTAATATTATATACAAAGATTCTCAGGACCGGTTGTGGATGGGGACTTATCTGAACGGTATTCTTCTGTATGATCTGCAAAACAAGAAAATGACCCGTATCGGTAAAACGTCTCACGAGGAAACCCTGAATGTTCATTGTTTCTATGAAGATAAAAACGGGAGTATCTGGGTTGGGACGGAGAGCGGACTTTATATCTATGAAAACGGAAAGCTGGAAGTGGCAGGTTTCATTCAAAGTCAGCTGCCGGATACAAAGATACATGGTATCTTGAGGGATAAAGAAGATAAACTGTGGATAGGAACATTCG
>USSR01000218.1 GCA_900557355.1 uncultured Bacteroides sp. | reverse complement strand
TATAACGGTGTCATATACAGAAGCGGGGCTGTGTCGAAACTCTTTTCACCACAGAGTAACACAGAGTAGCACAGAGTCTTTTTATTAATAATCAACAACTTAAAATCACCTCTGTGTCACTCTGTGGTGGGTTTTGATACATCCTCTTTAGTTTTCGTACTATCAACCGTTTCCGATCTTATTTTGCTACCATCACCTCGACATCATATCCCATAAACAGTCCGTTTTCTATAACACCCGTCACCGACTTGATTTCTTTTTCAAGAGACGAATGAATATTGCTGAACCAGGCATCGAGAATCAGGTTTCCACTTTCGGTGATCACAGGACCATCTTTACCTTTAGCCGGCCTCAGTTGGGTATGTGAAGCACCCATTGCCCGGATTTCCCTCTCTACGTAGGGCAAAGCCATCGGAAAGACTTCGACGGGGACAGGAAAACGGCTTCCCAGAAAAGAAACCTGTTTGCTTTCGTCTACCAATATGAAAGTACGGTTGCTACTGCTTATCAGCAGCTTCTCCTTGAAAAATATGGGTAAGCCATCCTTGACGATTGCAAGCCGACGGAGTACGAGATGCTAGTTTCAACGCTTTTTCAAGCATTTCTTTAGAAGGTATTTTATTATCAAAATATCTAATAGAATGCCGACTATACAACAAAGATTCAAAAGTCTTATTACATTCCTTTAATATATCACTCTTAGCTATAGATTCTATTCCTGAATATCTCTTCAAATTTTGGAATCCAGTTCTAGATACTAAGTTTAAATATTGTTGTTCTATCTTGGAAATATCTATCCCCATTTCATTAGTATATTGTATATAACTACCGATTGTAGATATAGGGAATTTAAGAAAATCCAAATCTTCTGTGGAATATAAATCATAATATCTATTTAAATTCTGCAGCATTATTAAAATCTTAGCTTGACCAAATCCTTTGCGTGGATTTCTCATAGACATGCCTTTTTCTATAACATGTGCCTCACGCAATAAAATATATTGCATTTTTTTCATACTTGCTTCTGTATTAACAGAAGCATTATGTCTACAAAGCAAGAGCCAAAAATAATAAGCCTCTTCCAGGAATTGCAATTTTAATCTTAGCCAATTATAAAATGGCCTGAGCATTTTTTTCACAATAACAACTGATTTATATAAAAAATTAAATTGATTTACCCCTTAATTCTTTCAAGCGAAACAACTCTTTCCATCCTTTTAAAATGGCTTTAACTTCAATAAAAAATATTGGACGATAAACAGGAATTAAAAAACAAGAAAAGAATCCTGCAAAAAATATTGTTATTATTGTAACCCAAGCAGATCCAACTATACCACAAACTGGTATTAATAATAAATTTCCACACACGCAGACACAACAACCTATGATATTACGGATAACAGCCCACTTTTGAATATGTTCCATTATCATAATCTGACCAGAACATACAGATAGAGCCATCCCGACTGTTTTCCAAGACATTATTTGTAAAACAGGTACCGCTGCTAGATACTTCTCACCATAAGTATAATAAATTAACCAATAAGATATAAGAGAAACTGATATAGCTATAACTATAGAAATCCAAACAACTATGCTTACAAATAATATTTTCTTTTCTTCATATTCAACAATATTCTTTTCTTTCACTCTCACTAACAAAGGAGTTATAGTCTGTACCAAAATCATTGGTAAAAATAAAATAATATCTAAAAAGCGTCCTGCTGTTGCAAAATATCCAACAGACTCATTATCAATCATATTTTTTATCATAACCTGATCAATACGTTGATAAATAACTACAGCCGCACCAGATAAGACAAGCGGAAATGATTCTTTTATTAAAAAAAAAGCTATTTTCTTATTAAAATTCCAATAAGATACTTTCCCGATTTTTCGATAATAAGATAAAAAATATCCTCCAGAAACTAAGACAGTATCAAACATAGTAGCTATAATGAAGTACTCCAACGGAGCCTTATACCATAAAAGTATTATCTTTAAAAAAGCCCCTATAATAATCCTAAAAAGTTCTGATTTAACAATATATTCATTCTGCAATATGGATGTAAAATAGTTTCTTATAACATTAAAGCAATTTGAAAAAACAGTTACTGCATATATTAATATTATAGTAGATGTAAAGAGATCAGTTTTATAAATTAATAGACTTATTCCTATTAAAATATATGCTACTAAAGCAAAACAAAATCGTATACAAAATGCAGTGCCTATTATTGTTTGATACTCTTTGGGATTTCGTGAAAACCCCCTAATTTCAATATCATCTAAACCAAAAGAAGATATGATCAAAAAAATAGAAACATAACTGATAACATAGTTCATTAATCCATAATCACTCGGTCCTAAATAACGAGCAACTAAAATACCAACAAACAAAGCTCCTAACATATTGGCTACCTTGCCTAGTATAGCCCAAAAGACATTCAAGAAAACTCTTTTTTTTGTATCCGATAAATTTAACAAATAATTTCCAACAAGTAATTTAAACATTCTATTTATTCATTTCTACTTTAATACAAAATAGAATTTACAATATCAATAATTATCTCTTACCCTATCGAACCATAAATTCAGTCCCACCCACACAGTAATATCTCCTATTAACATTATTGTATTATTTACATAGGGCATAAACAGAATATTCACCGCACTAAATGCACAAGAAATCAGCAAGATCGTTATCATCGCCTTTCTTGGTGTGAAACCCATTGCCAGGAACTTATGATGAATATGGTTCTTGTCCGGTTCGAAAGGGCTCTTGCCACTGCGAACACGAACCATCACCACACGGATCACGTCGAATGCCGGGACAATCAGCGTACTGAAAGCAATCACGAAAGCACCTTCGGTATACGGGGTGACATCCGGATTGTACTGGCTGTATTTGATGGCAAGGAAAGAGAGCACATAGCCCAAAGTCAGGCTACCCGTATCACCCATAAAAATCTTACGGGCACGTTCCGCACTGCCGAACACGTTATAGTAAAAGAAAGGGACCAGCACACCGAACGTGGCAAAGGCGAGCATGCTGTACGTCCAAAGTTCTTTCTGCATGAACAGGAAGCCGAAGACAAGCAGGGCAACGCTGCTCAGACCGGAAGCAAGACCGTCGATACCGTCAATCAGATTGATGGCATTGGTGATAAAGACAACCAGAAGAACCGTAAAAGGCATACCTATCCAGGCAGGAAGGGCATACAGACCGAAAAGCCCGTAGAAGTTATTGATCCAAAGGCCGGCCAGGGGAAAAAACGAGGCACAGATGATCTGGATCACAAATTTCTGACGGTAGCGCACTCCGACAAGGTCATCGGCGATACCCGTCAGATAAAGCAAAGTCATCCCACAGACCAGAAACATGCACTCGGGCAGCAAGTACACCGCACGGAGGACAGGAACATCATAACCCATCAGGATGCGAAGTGCGAACACACCGCAAGAGGATAACAGGATGGTGGGAAAGAAAGAGACACCGCCCAAACGGGGAATAGCACGTTTATGAACCTTGCGCTCACTCGGCATATCGAAAAGCTTCTTCCGCAAAGAGATAAGCAGGATGCGGGGAATGATAAGCCGGGCAATCGAAGCAGAGATGACAAAAGCCAATATGATGAAAAGGATATTCAAGACAAAGGGGATTTAGGTTATATACAGTGTTGTGTCGAAAAAGAAAAGAGTTCACTCCTCTACTTCCCAGTTGGGATAAGGATTCTCTTCAAGGCTGCGGAGTTGTTCGGCAATCTCACATTCATCGCCGGAAAGGGTACGTCCTCCCCAACTGTCGATGATGCTATGTGCCTCACGGGAGAGGTCGTCGTCAAATACTTCACCATAGCAATAAGTCAGAAGCTGCACCTTCAGCAAAGAAGCGGGCAGGCGGTCGAGCACTTCCCAACAACGGTTCAGGATCTGCTGGATGCGGACTTCCTTGTCACCGTTATTGTAGATCGTCGCGTTATAACCCATCAGAAGCGAAAGGCACAAACGGGCTTCTTCCTCGTCGGTGGAGCCATGATGGGGATATAAAGTGTTGGCACGGCTGAGTACATCACCGTTCAACCGGCTAAAGTGGTCGCTGTAGATGGGGCTGCCATCGGAACCCAGATATAGAAGTTCGTGCGCCAAGGTGTACAAAGCGGTAATTTGAGAATCTAAAGAGTTCATGGGAATATTTACTATTTACGATTTACTGTCTGCTATTTTACTGTTTAAAGATCGAGCGGCTCGATTAGAGAAGGATGGATGTAGGTGGTGGCAACGGCCATCACTCCCTGAATGGAAACCATCACGCGACGGTCGTTTTTCACACGGATGAACTCACCTTCGACACCGGCAAAAAGACCACCCGTCACACGCACACGCTGTCCTTTACGGAAGGCTACAGCGGAAGGCTCCAGGTAAACCAGTTGCTGCTCGTAACTGCCGGCAACCGCCATGAAGCTGCGCATCTGGGAGTCCGGAACAACAATCGGCTGGCGGCTTTCCCGATCCATGATATAACGGATCGGAAGGGATACCCCCATCTCTTCTTTGATACGGTCGATACGTTCACGGCACGAACGGACGAATACCAGATTATGAACAGCGGGAACCAGTTTACGCACTCGGCGTTCGTTCTTCACGATATACTCGTAGCGCATCGGGATGAAATTCTCGATGGATTCGCTGTCAAGGTACGTTTTCAAAGAAAGTTCGCGGCTGTAGGTGACTCGCACAGCATACCAATGGATGTTGTCGGATTCCTTCACTAAAGGGTATTCTTTGGGGACACCGGAGTACGAAAGTACCTCCCGGTCAGATGATGTAATGCGAATATCAGTATTACTTGCATTCATGTGATCTCAAGACTCTCCCCTATCACAGCAGGAGAACGATGAAATGTTATGTAAGTACCCTGAAATCGACCATTTCCAAGAAACAGAAGAATTTCAGAGATAAAGTTCTATGAACGAATGAATTAGAAGTCATTGATGTTTCAAAAAACGTTCGTTTGTTTAAACACCATTTTTGACAGAATTTTAAAATCTCCAAAAAGAAAAATTCAAAAAGAGAAAAGCTAATTTAAGAGTTTTAATAATTGATTGATTCACAGATAGATAAAAGTGACATTAAAAGAGAAAACAAATTTATTTATAAAAATATTTTGCTATAATAAAAATGCTGTTTACCTTTGTTCCATTGAACGAACGTTTTTTGAAACATACTCTTTTCTATTTACACCAAAATCCCCTATTCACCGACACCCTTTATATAATCGCGCACACGCGTACACGCATAATACTCTCTTTTTAAACTGATTTTACCCTGTCATGGAAACAGGTCAGGTATACTTAACCTGTTTCCATGACAGGGTAAAACATCAATTAAAAGTAAACAATATACGCGTATATAACGGATTATATACTAAGAACAGTTAATTTTGCCTTCGTAACAATAAATCACATTAGACAAAATGAGCAAAAAAAACCGAATGAAGGAATGATTCTCAACATAGAAGACATTCCTTATGTAGTAATTACAAACGGAAAAACTGACGAGAGTAAGAGAATTTTAGAAACACTGGAAAAGAAACCGGAAAAACTCGACATAACTACTCACAGAGAGCTGGTTATCCTCTTTTTCTTATGGTTGAATTACCAGCAAAAAGGAACGGAAAAGCGCAAAGGAATCCGTGAATTGGCACATATCATGTACCGTATGCTATACTTCGGCCAGAAACAAAACCCCACAAAGGAGATGTCAGTACAATCCATTGAAACAGAAATATTTAACACACTAAAATTTCTGAAAGAGGAGAAAAAGGGAACGGATAAAGATCTGGAAACAAACATCTTAGACGAAATAAAGACATTCTTCAAAGAAAACGTCTAACAAGGTTTATAAAATCATCCCTAATTTTACAGCCGCAGACACTTACGTCGAGCTTTAAAAAAACAGAAAAATGGAAAACATTAGTATTACTACTTACAGGGGCTTCAGCAAAGTAAAAGGGAGATGCTCCCTGAATGAATTAATCGAAAAGGTACGCAGCAGTCGCTATGCCGCCCTGATTGAGAAAATAATCTGGCTTATCAGTGAAGGGAAAACCAAGGAAGCGGAGAACGTAAAACGGCAGCTGGACTACTTCACCGTCACGGCAAACTACCACGAATGCAGGCTGGCGCATAGTATCGCCGCATACAATGACATCATCACCATCGACCTGGACCATCTGCCCGAAAAGGAGCTGGACCGGATACGGGCCCTGATAGAAACAGACGAAGCGACACTCGCCTGCTTCCTCACCGCCAAGCAACACGGATTCAAGGTGCTCGCCTATCCGGTAAGCCTCGAAGCGGAAGGATGGCGAAACGCGTTCTTCCGGACACCGGCAATCACTTACAGCCGGTTGGAGCAGTATCACGCGGGAATGTACGAACTGGCCCGTAAACACTACGAGAAACTTCTGGAGACGGAAGTGGACACCAGCGGAAAGGACTTGTCGAGAGGTGTCTTCGCTTCGTATGACCCGAGGGCGTTTTACTCTCCCCGGCGGGTGGCACACATCCCGCAACGGACATTCACCATCGAAGCCCCCGAACCTGCACGGAGGGGAAGGCAGAAGGAAGAGCCCGCAACGGACCCAACAGGGGAAGTCAGCGCCTACACGTGCATGGAATTCAACAAATGCCTCAGCTCTACCCGCAGGCTGATGAAATACACAGAGGGAAACCGCAATTCGTTCCTCTTCACCCTGGGAAACAAATGTTTCCGAAAGGGACTTGAAGAGGCGGAAGTCAAGCGTCTGGCAGCAGTGAAATTAGGGGAGGACGGACAGATGGATACAGACACCCCCATCGCGAACGCCTACACATATACGGACAGAACGGAACGGGCAGAGGAGAAAAAAAAGATACCGCCCGTGGAACAGGTGATAGACTATCTGGACAGGAATTACGCTTTCAGGCGAAATACGGTACTCGACCGACTGGAGATGTGCGACTTGTCCAAAACGAAGGAGGGAAAATCATTCTACGCCATGCGGAACAAGGATCTCAACTCCATCTTCCTGAACATCAGCAGACAGGGCATCGTCTATCCGCTCAACAGCCTGAAGTCGGTCATCGACTCGGACTATACACCGGAGTTCAATCCCTTTACCGACTACTTCGGAGGAAACGTGCGGTGGGACAGGACAACCGACCACATCGGGAAACTGGCGGACACCATACAAGCGGAGGATCAGGAATTCTGGAGGGAAGGATTCCGGCGCTGGATCGTAGCCATGGTAGCCTCGGCGCTCCAACCGGGTAAAGCCAACCAGCAAGCCCTGGTGCTGCACGGGGCGCAGGGAAAAGGAAAAAGTACCTGGATACGGCACCTGCTGCCCCCGGAACTCGGAGAATATTACCGCAACGGAATGATAGACCCGGCAAACAAGGATGACCTCTTGCTGCTATCCACCCGGCTGCTGATCAACATGGAGGAGTTTGAAGGTGTGAAGACAGGAGACATCGCCGAACTCAAACGGATCATCGGACAGGAGAACGTCACCATCCGGAAGGTATACGACACTCAGGCGCAGCTTTATCCCCGGAGGGCATCGTTCATCGGAAGCACCAACAACATGCAGTTCCTCAGGGATTACGGGGGAAACCGGCGCTTCCTGGTCATTCCCGTAAAAGCCATCGACTACCGCACTCCGGTAGACCACAAAGGAGTATACGCACAGGCGGTGCAACTGATAGAAGACGGTTTCCGCTATTGGTTTGAAGGAAACGAGATAGACGACATCAACACCCGAAACGAACGCCACCGCATGAAAGACCCACTGGAAGAGAACCTGTATGTTTACTTCCGTCCGGCAGGAGAAAAGGACTTTGAGGTGAAATGGAAACCCGCCGCCGCAATACTGGCCACTTTATCTGTATACGGACGGACACAAGCCAACGCGCAAACGCAACAAGTGTTGGTACAGATTCTGGAAAGGGATGCCTTCGGCAAGCGTGTAAACGTCCATGGCATTACGGAGTATGCCGTAGTGGAACTCAGCCAGCAGGAGGTGAGCGAAAACTTCAGGAAAAGGGAGAAGGGAAAGGAGATGGAAGAGTTACCGTTTTAAAAGTATCGGAAAGAAAGAGATAGAAGAGAAATGCCCCGTAACAATATATGTTATTTCGATTACATATATTGTTACGGGGCAGGACATATATTGGCGTTTTATTGACAAAAAGATATTAGCTGTTTTGATTAAAATCAATACCTATTATTTTTGAACTTGTGCATAAATTGCACAAGTTCAACTTCTTATCAAATCCTCCGAACCAATACCGGCATTGGTTTCTCTCTAATTTTATGCTCCCGGCTCTCCCATATATCGAAAGATCAGACGAACTTCCTTGGGCGTAAATGAATGGCGGTATTTATAGTATCCCACCTCCTCGAGTGCAGCCATCAGGAGTTTGTTGTGCCGCATCCAACGGCTGAGATTATTGAGGGCGGCATTTTCAGACAAATGGGGTGCATAAAGCAGAGCCAACTCGACTTTTGTATATACACGGATAGGAAACTCTCTCTCGTCATCTTCTAAATCTTTCATGTTTTTCAATTTTAAATTAATAAATAATCGGAACTTTACAATAGCATAAAGATAACAAAAACAAACGACATATCATAGCAGAAGTCATACTATTTCACAAAACATTCATTGATTTTCAATCTTTTATCCATACCGCCTCAACCCACGTCAACAAGCACAAAACAGGGGTTACAAAGCGGTATCTTTGACATACCGGAAGAAAGGGAAAGAGCTCGTCCGACCTTCCGGATGCATTCTTAATTATTAACCATAAAAAATTATCGGACAATGGCAGTTCCATACAAAAAAATCGCGAGAAAGGATCCGCGAAAAGCGGATGCTATAGAGAAATTTTATCCGCAACTGGTCACTTTAGGTCAAAGCGCAAGCCTGGAAAGCATTGCGTACGAAATGAAGGAGAAAAGTTCGTTATCATTAGGAGATATCAAAAGTGTACTCACCAATTTTGTAGAAGCGATGCGTACCTCACTCTACAACGGGCAGTCGGTCAATATCCGAGATTTCGGAGTATTCAGCCTTTCGGCACGCACCAAAGGGGTGGATGCGGAAAAAGACTGTACGGCCAAAAACATAATGGCGGTGAAAATAAACTTTCGTCCGTCGTCGAGCGTACGTCCGAACCTGACATCGACCCGGGCCGGTGATAAAATCGAATTCATCGATATCAAAGCCGCACTGGAAGGAAAGGAAACGGGAAAAGACGGTGACGGAGACATTGTGGATGACCCGACGGCATAAATCAGAATCACATGAAAGGAGGTGTAAAAAAATGAAGAAATCAAACTGGAACACAATTTTAAAAGTAATGATCGCAGTGGCATCTGCCATACTGGGAGTCCTTGGAGGAAATGCGATGAACTTGTAGGCAACGAAAGCTAAAAGGGATGTGTCATAACTCTTTTCACCACGGAGTAGCACAGAGTATCACAGAGTCTTTTTATTAATAATCAACAACTTTAAATCGCCTCTGTGTTACTCTGTGTCCTCAGTGGTGGGTTTCGACACATACTCCTCTTCCGCTTACCCTTCGTGATGCACCACCGTCTCTTTGATGAAATAGACGCAAACAGCTCCCACGATCAGCAGTACGCCCGCCAATACCAGTG
>USSR01000217.1 GCA_900557355.1 uncultured Bacteroides sp. | reverse complement strand
GCTCGGAGAAATTGCTTGAGGAATTCAAGCGCGTGCTGGGTATCGAAGTAGGGGAGACTACACCGGACGGGAAGTTTTCACTCGATTGCCTGCGTTGTGTAGGAGCGTGCGGATTGGCACCGGTGGTGATGATTGGGGAGAAGGTGTATGGAAGGTTGCAGGCGGTGGATGTGAAGAAAGTACTGGAGGAGTTGGAATAGTAATTTCCCGGAAAAAGGAGTGTGTTCTCCGGGCAAATAATCATTCGCCCGGAGAACATTTAATAACTGATCTTATCAAGTATCCCACTTAAATGTGCAATTGCTATTCCATAATTTGTCATCGGCACTTTCTGTGTTTTTGCCTGCCCGATGCGGCTCAGTACATATTTGCGGTTGAACATGCAGGCACCGCAATGGATAATCAGATTGTATCCGGATAAATCCTCAGGGAAATCATTTCCCGAAACGATATCTATCTTTAATCTTTCGCCGATTCTTTTCCGCAACAGGCGGGGGAGTTTTACTCTTCCTATGTCTTCTGTCAGTGGGGCATGCGTGCAGGCTTCGGCTATCAGTACATGTGATTGCTCTGTGAGGCTGTCGATGGCGGCGGCGCTTTCCACGTAATAATGTATATCTCCTTTGTAGCCGGCAAAGAGTACAGAGAAAGAAGTGAGACAGCTTTCTGCCGGTTTCTGTTGATAGACAGTCTGAAATACTTGTGAGTCTGTAATAATCAGTTGGGGCGGAGAGGCGAGCGCACGTAATGTATCTCCCAATTTATCGGTGGTGCAACTCATGACCAGACATTTCCGGTCTAGTAATTCGCGGATAGTCTGTACTTGGGGGAGAATCAGACGCCCTTTAGGGGCCTGAATATCTTGTGGCATGACTAATAATACCACATCTCCTTCCTTTACCAGATTTCCGGTGATGGTTTGTTCTCCGAATTCAGCAGGGAGTTTCTCCAGGATAGCGCGATGGATTTCGTGCATGCCGGTAGCACTTTTGGCACTTACAATGACGGGATGTTCTCCGTAAACTTTCTTAATCTGTGCAGCCCGGGGGGCAATGTCGGGGCGAATATCGGATTTATTAAGGATGAGTACTACGGGGATATTCCGCTCTTTCAGGCGTTTTATCCATACTTGTTCTTCTTCATCTCCATTTTCGCAAAGGAACAGGGCGATGTCTGTTTTCTCTATGACTTTCAGAGTACGCTCCACGCGCATTTCTCCCAACTCACCTTCGTCATCGAATCCCGGAGTGTCTATGAAAAGACAGGGACCGAGAAGATGAATTTCCATCGCTTTCTTAACCGGGTCCGTTGTGGTGCCGGGAGTGGGGGAAACGAGGACAGTATCTTGCCCCGTCAGTGCGTTGACAAGACTGGATTTACCACTGTTGCGCCGTCCGAAGAGAGCGATTTGCAGGCGGTTGGCATTGGGAGTTTGGTTCATAGGATTTAATTTGTTTATGTATGAACTGAATACATCAACTTCTTCTTAGAATCTGAAATCTCTTTTTCCGTTTTCTATCTCGTACAGATTTCTCATCGCTATCTCCTTAATCTTTGGATTAGGAATGCGCTCCATCTCTTCGTGAATGAGGCGGATACCCTTTTCCCGCGTTTCGGGTGAGGCATAATCTTCCAGATATTCTTTTAATGTCATTAGTGCATTGGGCTGGCAGCAGTTGGCTATCTGCCCTCGTTTGACAAGAGACATGAAACGGTCACCTGTCCGTCCTTCACGATAACAAGCCGTACAGAAACTGGGGATATGTCCCAGGTCAAGCAACCAACCTACCACTTCATCCAGCGTGCGACGGTCGCTGATATCAAATTGAGCCGAGTTCTCCTCTTCTGTTTCCGGCACGGCATACCCGCCTACGCTGGTGCGCGAACCACCACTGATTTGTGAAATACCTAATTCCAACACCTTGCGCCGTACTGCTTCCGATTCACGGGTGGAAATAATCATTCCGGTGTAAGGTACTGCAATGCGGATTACCGCAACGAGGCGGCAGAACATTTCATCAGAAATGGCATTGGGGAAATCTTTCGTCTCAATATCGTCGGCAGGGCAAATGCGCGGTACGCTGATGGTATGCGGACCTACGCCAAACGTAGCTTCCAGATGTTCGGCATGCATCAATAATCCTACGAAATCGTACCGATAGGTATTCAGTCCGAACAATACACCTATACCTACATCGTCGATACCACCTTCCATGGCACGATCCATAGCTTCGGTGTGATAGGAATACTTGCTTTTAGGGCCTGTGGGATGCAAGGTCTCATAATTCCCCTTGTGATAGGTTTCCTGGAAAAGAATGTAAGTGCCGATACCTGCATCTCTCAGCCGACGGTAATTCTCTACCGTTGTAGCGGCAATATTCACGTTTACCCGCCGGATAGCACCATTCTTATGATGAATACTATAGATGGTCTGAATAGATTCCAGAATATAATCGATGGGGTTGCGTAGCGGGTCTTCGCCGGCTTCTAGGGCCAGACGTTTATGTCCCATGTCCTGCAAGGCAATGACTTCTTGACGTATCTCTTCCAGTGACAGTTTCTTGCGTGCTATCGTATGGTTTTTGGCATGATAAGGGCAATAGACACAACCGTTTACGCAGTAGTTGGAAAGGTATAGCGGTGCGAACATCACGATGCGGTTGCCATAGAATTTTTGTTTGATTTCCCGTGCCAGATGGAAGATACGTTCCGTCAGGTCGGGCTGGTTGCACTCCAATAGCAAGGCAGCTTCGCGGTGGGACAGACCTTTGCACAAGGCAGCCTTTTCAATCAGGCTTTCTATGAGTGCGCGGTTGTTTTTATTGGAAAGGGCATAGTCCAGCGTATCCAGAATTTCCTGATGATCGATGAACTCTTCCGCTTGTTTTGATTTAACATTATACATGTTTTTAGTGATTAACGGTTAGTGATAAGTGATTAGTTGTTAGTGATAAGTGATTAGTCGTTAGCTCTTTATTCTGCAGCCGGCTAATCACTAATCATTTATCACTAACCACTATTATAGTCGCCTCTTTCTTTCGATATTCGGTAGCCTATAGCTGCCAACTTATCTTCTAATTGCTGTAATCCTTCTGCGGCTTCGGCACCAAGAGAAGCTTTGCTGTCATAAAGTGTATATTTCTCCCGTTGGTTGCGGGGGGAAAGGTTGGGCATTACCACGTTGGCGCCTGCCAGTATGCCACGTTCTCTTCCGTTCGGGGAGAGGGTGGCCAGTGCTGTTGTTGAAGGCAGCAACACTCCGGGATGCATCAGGCGGAAGATGGAAAGGAGTTTTAAAGTCATTTCCATACTCCCCGGAGGGGCAGTGGCGAACGAAGTGTCGTGATGCGGGATGAACGGACCGATACCTATCATTTCCGGCTGGAATTGTTCTATAAAAAGAATATCTTCCACCAGATGGTCTACACTCTGTCCGGGGCTACCTACCATGATTCCCGTCCCGGTTTGATAACCGATTTCTTTTAACCAGATCAGGCATTGCAGCCGTTGTTTTATGGACATACCGGACGGATGCAGGTGGCGGTAATGCTCTTCATTGTGCGTTTCGTGCCGCAATAAATACCGGCTGGCTCCTGCTTGGAAAAAGCGCTCGTAAGCCTCACGGGATTTCTCGCCTAACGACAAGGTTATGGCACAATCCGGAAATTCCTGCCGGATGGAAGAGATTGTTTCAACCATCCCGTCATCCTTTGCAGCCGGTGTTTCGCCACCTTGCAATACAAAGGTGCGAAAACCGAGTGTATATCCTTCACGACAACAATCCAGAATATCCTCCTGCGTCAGCTCGTAGCGTGCAACATTTTGATTCTCTTTCCGTATGCCACAATAGTAGCAATTATTGCGGCAGCGGTTACTTATCTCAATCAGCCCGCGAATAAATACCCGATTACCAAACTGTCCGAGTGCTACCTCCCGTGCCTGTTCTTGCAGGTATATCAGGGCATCGACATCCCTGCAAAGCAGCAGAGCTTTGTATTCTTCTGCATCCAGATGGTGCTCCTGCAGGAGTTTAGCAATCAAAGTTTTCATTCTATCAAAGTTAATAAGCTACTAACTATTCACTACTTACTACTAACTACTTACTACTTATCTAATAAGTCTTTTCCTGCTTCGCCAATTCCTGTACAAACTGACGCTTACCGGCTGCAATTTCATTGTGCGTACAAGGTCCTGTGATACATCCGCCTTCGCATGCCATCACTTCAATGAACTGTCCCGGAGCCTTTCCCGATTTGGCATAAGCACGCAGAGAACCGATAGTCTTTTTATCCAGGTTAGCTACTTGAATGGCATTAATTTTGTCTGCTTCCTCTTTCAGATAAGCCTTTACAGCCCCCATTACACCACCTGCCTGTGCAAATCCGTGTGCTTCGCGTACGGATGCGAATGACATGCTATAAGGGTGTGCCTGTTCCAACTGGATGTTCAGTCCGTCCAATACAGATGCTACTTCTTCGAAAGTCATGACAAAATCCACAGCATCATCCCATTGTGCTTCTTTTCGTTTGGCTACACAAGGACCGATGAACACCACTTTCGCATCCGGATGTTTCTCTTTCGCAATACGCGCGGAGTAGTACATAGGCGATCCGGTGCTCGATACGTAGGGTTTCATTCCCGGCACATGCTTGTTCACCAGCTCAATGTATGACGGGCAACAGGAAGTAGTCATAAACTTCTGTCCTTCTTCCAGCTTCTCTATCAATTCATGTGCCTCGTTGCTGACCGTATCCATAGCTCCCTGAGCCACTTCGATGACATCAGTGAATCCTACAGCTTTGAGTGCGCCATATACCTGCTCAATAGTGGTCTTGAATTGTCCCAGAATAGACGGTGCTACAATGGCTACTACTTTTTCTCCTTTGCGTATCTTGTGCAGGACGTCGAATACCTGAGAAACCTCGAAAATAGCTCCGAACGGACAAGCGTTGAGACACTTTCCGCAATAGATACATTTGCTTTCGTCGATGTGTTCGATACCTTTCTTATCCTTGCTGATGGCTTTCACCGGACAAGCTTCTTCGCAGGGCACGGGGATATAGACGATTGCATGATACGGACAACTCTTGTGGCAAATACCGCAACTGATGCATTCATCGTGGTCTATCCATGCCTGTCCGCTTTCTTTCACGTGGACAGCCTTTTTGGGGCAGTTGGTCTGGCAACTGCGGGCGGTGCAACCACGGCAAAGGTTGGTGATTTCGTAATTGATCTGTACACAAGCCGAACATGCTTCGTCAATCACGCACATGATGTTATCTTTCGGTTTCCCATTTTCGGCTCTGTCCAGTGCATGCGCTGCGTACTCTGACAATGGGGTTAATTCGTCTTGTTCATCTTCCATATCCAAGCCAAGTAGCGGTAGCGATTTGTATTTCCATACGGCACGCTCTTTATGTACACAGCAACGCCCGGCATGCTTTGATCTTCTCGGACTCAGTTCGATGGGAAGACGGTCTATTTTTTCTACAAGTTCGTTATCTCTCCACAATTTTACCAGCTCTGTCAGCAATCTGTGGCGGACAATCATAATGTTGTTGGTAAATGCCATAATATTTATATCGGAATTAGTTAGTTGGTAATTACCGTGCAAAGATAACGATTGTTTCTTATTCTAATGGATAGCTTTAATCATATTCTTAACAATTGCCGGCCCTTCGTAGATGAAAGCGGAATAAATCTGTATCAGATTCGCTCCGGCTGCCAGCATTTGCCTGGCATCTTCGGGACTCATCACACCGCCTGCGCCTATAATCAACATACCTTTCTCACTGTGGGTGCGAAGATATTTTACGACTTCGAGTGATTTCTTTCCGATACCTTTTCCACTTACTCCACCCGCACCGATAGCTTCTAACCGGGCGGTTGTATAGGGGGATAGATTTGAGCGGTCCATTGTGGGGCCGGTGGCTATCACTCCTTGCAGTCTGTAGGTCTGTATACAATTAAGCACTGTATCCATTCCTTCGGGAGTAATATCGGCAGGTACTTTCAGGAGTATGGGACGATAAATCTTCTGTTTACTCCGGAAGGCGGTGAGCGTTTCCAGAACCTTATGCATCAAAGTCACCTCTATGGAACCCCAATTCAGTGTGAAATAGTCCGCCAGACTATACAGGCCGGCATATAGTCTTAAGAAATCGTTCACGGCTTCTTCTTTTTCTGATTGGGGATTCTTATTGATATTGATACCGAGCAAATATGCATCGGTTTTGTTTTCTAAGTTACGTTTCACAATGTCTAATCCGGGGTTATTAAATCCTGTCCTTGAAATCAGTGAAGCAGCTTTCGGCAGACGGAAAATGCGCGGCTTTGGATTGCCTGGCTGACCATCTGGTGTCACGGTTCCTACTTCGATAAAGCCAAATCCGAAATCGGCAAGTTCGTTGAAAACTTCGGCGCCCTTATCAAATCCGGCAGAAAGACCGATCCGGTTTTTAAAGATGAGCTGGTTCCAGACCAATTGCTTATCCGTAGCTTTGTAATAGTGGCGTACCCAGGAGCGAACGAACGGCAAGCGACCATAGCACTGCAAAGCGGACAATAGGAGAGAGTGTACTCTCTCAGGGCTCAACAAAAAAAGTAACGGACGAATAATTTGCTTATACATGATATATTCTGTTTAATTCGTTACAAAACTATGCCATTCTGCCCGGATAACCTATTCATACTCTTTTATCAGACATAAAGAAAAGTTATATTCTGAATGGATAGGAATAGGGAACGAGCATGAATGGATACAAGTTTTGTAAATTGCCCATATATTTAAGTAAGAGAGAATGTATATAATAAATTCGATATAGATTCGGTACATACTCGGTATAAACTCGGTACAAATTCGGTTAAATAGCCTATTTTACAGGAAAGAACCGAATTTGCTAAAAGTAATTATCAAATATATATAGAAGAATATAAGGGATAAAGAGGAAATTGCCATGCAGGATTAAAGAAGTGTGAATAATTCCTTTGGCAGGTTATAACTTCTATAAACTTTGTATCTTTGATATTCGTGTTTTATCTTTGTATAATAACCAAGCAATCATATCGAACAATGAGAGACTTTATTTATTATGCTCCCACGGAAGTTGTATTTGGAGTAGCTTCGGAAGAGAAAACAGGGAAACTGGTGAAACAATGCGGTGGGACGAATGTTCTGGTACATTATGGCGGACAGAGTGCTGAGCGCTCCGGTTTACTCGGCAAGATTTGTCGGGCGTTGGAGGCGGAAGCTTGTCTTCCGGTGGCTGCCATACTGACGATTCCTGCGGCAGGTAGTGAAATGAGTAACAGCACTGTAATCACCAACGAGGATGGTGACTTGAAGAAAGGGTACTCCAATGACTTATGCCGTTGCAAGTTTGCGGTGATGAATCCGGAACGTACTTTTACACTGCCCAACTATCAGACAGCATGCGGCGTGACGGACATTATGATGCACACGATGGAGCGTTACTTCTCTCACGATGACGACATGACCGTGACGGACGCTGTGGCCGAGGGTATTCTTCGTACCGTGAAAGACAGTGCTTTTGAAGTGCTGAAAGCTCCGGAAAATTATGCTCATCGTGCACAGATTATGTGGGGCGGCAGTTTGGCACACAATGATCTGACAGGATGCGGAACCACCGGAGACTGGGCTACACACCAGCTTGAACATGAATTGAGTGCTCTCTTCGATGTGGCTCATGGCGCAGGTCTGGCGGCTCTTTGGGGAAGTTGGGCGCGATGAAGGAAAATGTGACACGCTTCGCACAGTTTGCCGTAAATGTGATGGGAGTGACGAATGATTTTAAATCGGCTGAACATACAGCTTTGGCGGGTATTGAAGCCATGGAGAATTTCTATCGTGCTATCGGGATGCCTGTCAGCATTTGTCAGTTGATAGGGCGGCAGGCTACGGATGACGAAATCAGAATGATGGCGGATAAGTGCAGTTCCGGCGGAAAGGGAACGACAGGAAATTTGAAGATATTGTATCGTGAAGATATGGAAAACATCTATCGGATGGCAAATAGATAATATTTTCGCAGCACTTATTGTTTTTCAAATGAATTCTCGTTATCTTTAGGGGCATATATCAAATTGGGGGGTAGTAAAAAAGTCCTGACCCACAGGCAAAGAACATGAGAATACATTTTGAAATTAAAGAAAAACTGCCTGAAATTATTGAAGAAATCTTGCATGGTGAAAGATGGATTACTTCTGTAAAGGAAGATATTTCAGGTCGGAAACTGGTTGTCATTCGCGATCCGAGCTATGCCTCGGAAGCGACAGTAGAAATCTATGCTCGTGAAATAACTATCAAAACAGCATGGTCCAACTATACCTATCGTTTGTTTGTTCTGGGCAATAATGTCTGGTGTGAGTATAATGGGGCGTATCGCGGACTCTTGGAACAGAACTTATTACCATCCATCACTCCTAAAGAGAGTCTGTTGGAATCTGAAGTACTATCCAGCTCTTTGTATGGTCAGGAGAAAAGGAAACTGAGGGAATATGCTGAAGACAATCTAAAATTGAAAAAGTTCCGGCGTGAGAACTTTAATGAAGACCGTACGGGGGTAGCTCCGTTC
Organism: uncultured Bacteroides sp.; assembly: GCA_900557355.1. Classification (GTDB taxonomy): domain Bacteria; phylum Bacteroidota; class Bacteroidia; order Bacteroidales; family Bacteroidaceae; genus Bacteroides. The sequence goes on along the minus strand of USSR01000217.1, from coordinate 1,126 downwards.
GACCATCCTAAAAGGGTGTATGATGAGTTCATTAAAGAAGATTACGTGGTTCCGTCGTCTAAAGAAGAGTAGGGTGGCGATATGATTAGCAGGGTCAGTTTAGACCCTGCTGTCATGATTGTGGAGCGGGAGATGAAAAGCTTTCGCACCGACCAACTTTCCTTATTCTAAAATAACTGTATCTTTATTGTCTTCTGATTCTTTTCGAGAAAAAACTGATGTCCTCATGAAAACAATTATGGGTTTGATTGTTGTATAACATCGATTATTCATAATTTTGCGTTTACTTAATTAATAGAAAAATGAGACAGGAAACAGAGCCAGAGTTACTGAAGAAGATAATTGGCTTCCAGCGGGAAGAAATCACATCGTGTATCATATACAAGAAGCTGGCAACTATTGAAAAAGATCCGGAAAACCGGAAAATTCTGCAACGTATTTCAGAAGATGAAAGCAGGCACTATGCTACGTTACGCAGTTACACCCATCGGGAGGTTACTTCCAATCGTTGGGAAATCTTTTTCTATGTATGGCTGGTACGCCTGTTAGGCATTACATTCGCTGTCCGGCGGTTGGAGCTGGGAGAGAAAGAAACAACGAGTGTCTATTCCCAGTATCCTGATATGGAACATTTTGCTGAGATGGCGCAAGACGAACAGCATCATGAAGAAAAACTCATAGGAATGATTAGCGAGGAACGATTGGAATATATGGGGTCGGTGGTGCTTGGTCTGAATGATGCATTAGTGGAATTTACGGGAGCTTTGGCAGGTTTTACGTTGGCATTGAATGATACGAAACTGATAGCTTTGACCGGAAGTATTACGGGAATTGCAGCAGCACTTTCTATGGCTTCTTCCGAGTATCTTTCTACAAAATCGGAAAAGACACGAAACAAGCGTCCGGTTAAGGCGGCTATTTATACTGGTATTGCTTATATCATTACTGTGGTAGCTTTGGTGGGGCCGTTCATTCTTTTGTCGAGCCCTGTCATGGCGTTATGCATTATGCTTCTGATGGCATTGCTCATCATTGCTTTCTTCAATTATTATTATGCCATAGCCCGGAACGAGAGCTTCAAACGCCGCTTTTCGGAAATGGCAATACTGAGTTTCTCAGTGGCCGG
>USSR01000216.1 GCA_900557355.1 uncultured Bacteroides sp. | reverse complement strand
AAGGAGAGGTGCTCGAGTGGTTGAAGAGGCACGCCTGGAAAGCGTGTATACCCCTAAAGGGTATCCGGGGTTCGAATCCCCGTCTCTCCGCAGGTTGGGAAATTATTTTTTATTTCTTTCTACTACTTTCCCTTATCTGCAAATTTGTCGGAATAGTTATTTGTCTGACAGTTTTATCCCCTTTGATTTGATCTATTAATAGGCGACAAGCCGTTTCTCCCATTTTATAAGTCTGATGTGATACAGCTGATAATTTCGGTTCTATATAGTTGGCATGTTGTTCATCGGTATATCCGATGATGGCTATATCTTCGGGGATACGAAGTCTATGTTCTTTAATAACCTCTATGGCGGCAAAAGCTAAAGTATCATTCATGGCAAGGATGGCATCAGGAGGTTGGGGGAGAGATAATAAAGTTTCCGTAGCTATTTTGCCTTCCTCATAATCTATCTTCCGGCAGATTACCAGTTCTTTTTCGATAGGAATATGATTATCGCGCAGAGCTTCCAGGTAGCCATGCTTTCGTTTGGTTACGATATCCAAATGATTGGCTCCTCCGATAAAAGCTACCCGCTTGCTGCCGGTATCCAATAAATGTTGGGTGGCCATTTGTGCGGATTGTACACCATCTGCTACTACCGACGAAAACTGGTCGGTCAGGCAAACACGGTCGAACAGGATGAGTGGCATATTAATCTCTTTCAAGGCGGCAAGATGTGAATAGTCTCTTGTTTCCTGAGACAGGCAGGCGATAATGCCCTCAACCCGCATATTTACCAGATTTTCGATATTCCTTTTCTCGTATTCGTATGCTTCATGTGAAGTGGTAATAATAACAAAATATCCGTTGGCTACTGCCATGTTTTCTATTCCGTTCAGGATGGATGCGAAGAAATGGGTAACGATATCCGGCACAACGACTCCGATGATACGCGGAGTGTTTTTTCGCAGACTCATGGCAAAAGGATTGGGACGGTAATTCATCTCTTTGGCCAGTTTTTTGACTTTAGTACGAAGTTCGCTGCTGATTTCCGGACTGTCTTTTAGTGCCCTGGATACAGTGGGAATGGATACGCCCAATGCTTTGGCGAGATCTTTAAGTGAGGTATGTTTCTGGTATTCCATTTTAAAGTCTGCTATTAGATTCACTTACAAAGAAAGCATATTCTCTGATAAAAGATGGTATGAAAGGATGTTTTTTTTACGTAAACCATTACGTGTTGTTTTTGTACCTTGCATGCTGTCTTGAAATTATTCTTGCCCTATTTTTGCCGTATCTAAAAACTTTTAAATTTAATTGATATGCAATACCATGAAATCGGAAAGACAGGGATGAAAGTGTCATCTCTCAGCTTTGGGGCTTCTTCTTTGGGAGGAGTTTTCCATGATATTAAAGAGAAAGAAGGAATTGAGTCTGTGTTTACTGCCGTCGAAACAGGCATGAATTTTATAGATGTTTCTCCCTATTATGGGCACTATAAAGCTGAAACTGTTTTAGGAAAGGCTTTAAAAGATGTTCCGCGTGACCGATACTATCTCTCTACTAAAGTGGGACGTTATGGAAAAGATGGGGTCAATACCTGGGATTATTCTGCAAAACGCGCAGTAGAGAGTGTGTATGAGAGTATGGAGCGTCTGAACATTGACTTTATCGATTTGATAAATGTACATGATATTGAGTTTGCCGATCTGAATCAGATTGTAAATGAAACATTACCGGCATTAGTCGGATTACGCGAGAAGGGTATTGTTGGGCATGTGGGGATCACCGACTTACAACTTGAAAACCTGAAGTGGGTGATTGATCACTCGCCGAGTGGTACGGTAGAATCGGTTCTTAATTTCTGCCATTATTGTTTGTGCGATGATAAACTGATTGATTTTCTTGATTATTTTGAGTCGAAAGGAGTAGGAGTGATCAACGCTTCTCCGCTTTCAATGGGATTATTGAGCGAGCGTGGCGTTCCTGAATGGCATCCGGCTCCTGAATCACTGGTGGAGGCTTGCCGTAAAGCAATGGAACACTGTAAGGCAAAGAACTATCCTATAGAAAAACTGGCTATGCAATTTTCTGTAAGTAATCCACGAATTGCGACCACTTTGTTCAGTACAGCTAATCCGCTGAATGTAAAGAAGAACGTATCCTTTATAGAAGAACCGATTGACTGGGAATTGGTACATGAAGTACGGGAAATTATTGGAGAACAGCAACGTGTAAGTTGGGCTAACTCTTAAAAAATAGCTGTCTATATGGACTATACAATAATTGATGCGCATGCCCATTTATGGTTACGGCAAGATACAGTGGTAGATGATCTACCCATTCGTACGTTGGATAACGGACGCTCGTTGTTTATGGGAGAAATCCGTCAGATGGTTCCTCCCTTTATGGTGGACGGGGTGAACAGTGCAGAAGTTTTCCTGTCGAACATGGATTATGCACAAGTATCTGCTGCCGTCATTACGCAAGAATTTATAGACGGTATTCAGAATGAATATCTGGCAGAGGTTGTTTCCCGTTATCCCGGCCGTTTCTTTGTTTGCGGAATGTGTGAGTTTCGTAAACCCGGGTTTCTGGTACAGGCAAAAGAACTGATAGCAAGAGGCTTTAAAGCTATTAAGATTCCGGCTCAACGCCTGTTGCTTAGAGAAGGGCGGGTGATGCTGAATAGTGAAGAAATGATGCAGATGTTCCATTATATGGAAGAACGGGATGTGATGCTTTCTATTGACTTGGCGGACGGAGCAACGCAAATTCCCGAGATGCAGGAGGTCATTCAGGAATGTCCCCGGCTGAGAATTGCTATCGGGCATTTCGGAATGGTGACGCGTCCGGATTGGAAAGAACAGATACGGTTAGCCCTTCATCCCAATGTGATGATTGAATCCGGAGGAATTACCTGGCTTTTCAATGATGAATTCTATCCCTTTAGGGGAGCAGTAAAAGCTATACGGGAAGCTGCCGAACTGGTCGGGATGGAAAAGCTGATGTGGGGATCGGATTACCCGCGTACCATTACCGCAATCACTTACAAGATGTCGTATGATTTTATAGTGAAATCACCCGATTTGCAGGAAGATGAGAAAAGGTTATTCCTCGGAGGGAATGCCCGGAAGTTCTATGGATTTACAGATCTTCCCATATTGCCATATATCAAAAACATGTCTGAATAAGAAGATAATAATACCATGAAAAAAAATACTTATACGATACCTTTGGCCCTGGTTTTCTGCCTTTTTTTTCTTTGGGCAATTAGCAGTAATCTGCTTCCTACAATGATACGGCAGTTGATGAAAACTTGTGAATTAAACACCTTTGAGGCGTCATTTACAGAAACTGCTTATTGGCTTGCTTACTTCATTTTTCCGATCCCGATAGCTATGTTCATGAAGCGTTATAGCTACAAAGCAGGCATTATTTTCGGTTTATTGTTGGCGGCATTGGGTGGCTTGCTCTTTTTCCCGGCTGCCATGCTGAAAGCCTATTGGGCCTACCTCTGCATATTCTTTATCATTGCTACCGGTATGTGTTTCCTGGAGACTGCTGCCAATCCGTATGTTACCGTTTTGGGTGCGCCCGAAACAGCACCGCGACGGCTGAACCTGGCGCAATCTTTCAACGGACTCGGAGCCTTTATTTCTGCTATGTTTCTGAGTAAACTGATTCTGAGCGGCACGCATTATACGCGTGATACATTGCCTGTTGATTATCCGGGTGGCTGGCAGGCTTATATACAGGTAGAGACGGATGCCATGAAGTTTCCTTATCTGATGCTGGCTTTATTGCTGATTATCATAGCTGTGGTATTCGTATTTTCTAAATTGCCACAGATAGGGGATGAAAGTAAAACTCCTTCTTCAGGTGCAAAGAAAGAAAAGCTGATTGATTTTGGTGTGCTGAAACATTCACACTTGCGTTGGGGGGTAATTGCGCAGTTCTTTTATAATGGCGGACAGACAGCGATCAACAGTTTGTTTCTTGTCTATTGCTGTTCTTATGCAGGACTTCCGGAAGAAACCGCAACAACTTTTTTCGGACTTTATATGCTTGCTTTCCTTGTAGGACGCTGGATTGGTACAGGATTGATGGTGAGGTTCCGTCCGCAGGATATGTTATTGGTTTATTCTTTAATGAATATTCTTTTGTGCGGAGTGGTAATGGTTTGGGGAGGTATGGTAGGATTATATGCTATGCTGGCTATCTCTTTCTTCATGTCTATTATGTATCCCACACAGTTCTCTCTGGCTTTGAAGGGATTGGGCGACCAGACAAAAAGTGGTTCGGCTTTTCTCGTGATGGCTATTGTCGGCAATGCATGTCTCCCTCAACTGACGGCTTATTTCATGCATGCCAATGAGCATATCTATTATGCAGCTTATTGTGTGCCGATGATTTGCTTTATTTTCTGTGCCTACTATGGCTGGAAAGGTTATAAGGTTATTGATTAAACAATTAATTTCAAATATATAAAATGAAAGCAGTTCAAATAGTCAATCCCTCTGAAATGAAGGTGGTTGAACTTGAAAAACCGGTGGTTGGTGCCGGTGAGGTGTTGGTGAGAATTAAATATGTAGGTTTTTGTGGTTCCGATTTGAACACCTTCCTGGGACGTAACCCGATGGTGAAATTACCTGTAGTGCCGGGACATGAAGTGGGCGCGGTAATTGAAGAAATAGGTCCGGATGTTCCGGCAGGTTTCGAAAAAGGAATGAATGTGACTCTGAATCCATATACTAATTGTGGTAAGTGTGCTTCGTGCCGTAATGGTCGTGTCAATGCCTGTGAGCATAATGAAACATTGGGAGTGCAGCGGAATGGTGTGATGTGTGAGTATGCTGTATTGCCTTGGACTAAAATAATTCCGGCAGGTGATATCTCTCCCCGTGATTGTGCTCTGATTGAGCCGATGAGTGTGGGATTTCATGCTGTCTCACGCGGTCAGGTGATTGACAATGAATATGTGATGGTTATCGGGTGTGGTATGATTGGTATAGGTGCTATTGTACGTGCTGCTCTCAGAGGTGCCGTTGTTATTGCTGTGGATCTGGATGATGAGAAGTTGGAGTTGGCTCGGAGAATGGGAGCCTCTCATACGGTTAACTCTAAAACAGAAGATGTACATAGACGGATACAGGAGATTACGAAAGGCTTTGGGGCTGATGTTGTGATTGAGGCTGTCGGTAGTCCTGTGACTTACGTAATGGCTGTAGATGAAGTTGCTTTCTGCGGCCGTGTAGTCTGCATTGGTTATGCGAAGAGTGAAGTCGCTTTCCAAACGAAATATTTTGTTCAGAAAGAATTGGATATACGAGGCTCCAGAAATGCATTGCCGGCTGACTTCCGTGCGGTAATTAACTATATGAAGGCGGGGACTTGTCCGGTAGAAGAATTAATCACGAAAGTGGCAGTGCCCGAAAATGCATTGGAAGCAATGACGGAGTGGGCAGCTAATCCGGGTAAAGTGTTCCGCATCCTGGTACGGTTATAAATACAGTTTTTTATTTGTTTATATCTCCAATAGCTTGTTTTTTGTGATTGCTTTTTGTTACTTTGTTCTTGATAATTAATATTGTTTAATTTTATAAATGATTAATTCTTATGAAAAAGTACATTGCTGAAATGGTAGGAACGATGGTTCTGGTATTGATGGGCTGTGGTAGTGCAGTATTTGCCGGAAGCGCAGCGGGAGCAGTGAGCGCTGGTGTAGGAACACTTGGTGTAGCGTTTGCTTTTGGTTTGTCTGTTGTAGCTATGGCTTATACCATAGGCGGTATTTCCGGGTGTCACATTAATCCTGCTATAACTTTAGGCGTATTCATGTCGGGTAGGATGGGTGGCAAAGATGCCGCTCTGTATATGATATTCCAAGTGATTGGCGCTATTCTCGGTTCTGCAATTCTTTTTGCTTTGGTATCTACTGGTGGGCATGACGGACCTACTGCAACCGGTTCCAATGGGTTCGGTGATGGAGAAATGTTACAAGCTTTTATTGCAGAGATGGTATTCACTTTTATTTTTGTATTGGTAGTGCTGGGAACTACTGATTCAAAGAAAGGTGCGGGTAACTTTGCAGGGCTGGCTATCGGTTTGTCCTTGGTATTGGTTCACATTGTATGTATTCCGATTACAGGAACTTCGGTAAATCCTGCAAGAAGTATTGGTCCTGCTTTATTCGAGGGTGGTGCAGCTCTTTCTCAGTTATGGCTGTTCATTGTAGCTCCGTTTGTAGGAGCTGTACTTAGTGCTATCGTATGGAAAGTTATTGGCAATGATAAATAAACTTTTAGATTAAAGTTTTGATGAATGTAAAAGAGGGTGCTTCCATTTTAGGAATGCACCCTCTCCGTCTTCAATAGGTCATAGTTTAGGTTGATATCTTTTCGTTTAACTTGATCTGTTATTTTTTCAAGTCCACCGTATAAGTTTGTTTTCCATCGTAAATCGTATTCACGATAATTTTTAATCCTTTCTTTCCCACCAGTTGATTGGCTATCTCTTTCAATCTGAATGATACAACTCCCCAACCCAGTGTGCGTGGCTCATCATCATAAGCATTGTGGCGGAACTCCAATGTGAGATAATCATCTTCCGAGGCAGATGCTTGCTTTGTTTGATTGATGACCAGATTCAACATGTGTTTTTTACTGCTATTATTGTTGTGGAAGAATTGATGTTCTATGTTTAGATAATTTCCTGTAATCCACAACTCGACGACATTAATATGATCATTACCAATACTGTCGGCAGTCTCCTCAGTCAGCGGAATGATATCCTTTGTCAGAATGTCTTCTATCTGAATCAGTTTTACGTTATACTTATATCCCGGAATACTTTCTTCCAATGGAAGAAAATGAATGAAGACGCGTTGGTCGTCATTTACAGTATAATTATGTATATATGTTGTATCGCTGGGATACATCTTTTCACCGTCATCTAGATTAAAATAGTATTCCTTATCTTCAATAACCTTTATGGTACCGATTGTAAAAAGAGTACCATTAGAAGTGTCATCAGCATCACTCAGACAAGACTGTAACATCGATACTGCTAAAAACGTAAGCAGAAGTATTACCGAATAAAATCTCAGCTTTTTCATCAATTGCATGTTTTTGGAGTTAATCTTATTTTTCCCATGTATTTTAGAAATGCGTGATGAGGGGAAATACTGCACAAAGGACTGTTAAAGAAACAAAAGAATTAATTTCTTGTTCGCTACGTGCAGTATTTCTATCTTTGCTGCATTTATAAGGTAAACGCGTGTCAAAGGAAAGAATGGAAGAACAGGAATTGGCAGGACGATGCAGGCAAGGGGATAACCTTGCCAGGAAAGAACTGTACGAGCGCTATGCTGGGCGAATGCTCAGCGTGTGCCTCCGTTATGCGGGTGACCGTGAAACGGCAGAAGACCTGATGCACGACGGTTTCCTGAAACTTTTCGATTCTTTTGATAAATTCACTTGGCGGGGTGATGGTTCCTTGCGGGCGTGGATGGAGCGTGTTATGGTGAATACGGCGCTGCAATACTTGCGCAAGAATGATGTAATAAACCAGTCGGAAGGATTGGATAACGTACCCGAAACGTACGAAGAACCTGATGCTTCGACAGTGGATACTATTCCTCAGAAGGTGCTGATGCAGTTTATCAGTGAATTGCCTGTTGGTTATCGCACCGTATTCAACTTGTATATATTTGAAGATAAATCTCATAGGGAAATTGCCCAGATGCTGGGAATTAATGAGAAATCATCAGCTTCGCAGCTGACGCGTGCCAAAGCTACTTTGGCTACTAAAGTGCGGGAGTGGATGAAAAACAATGCTTAAAGGAAAGGACGTATGATGAAAGATGATGAATTGTGGTTGAAAAAGATAAAGGAACGGTTGGATGATTACTCCGAGCCGCTACCTGATGCCGGCTGGGAGCGATTGGAGAAGGCGTTGCCGACTTCTGCACCCATGTCTGTTGTCGGGACAAAGAAAAAGATTCTGTTCCGCCGTTGGGCGATGACGGCTGCGGCGGTTGCGCTGGTGGCTGTGTCGTCCGTCAGTCTTTGGTTGCTGCAAAGTCCGGTAGTGGACGATGTGCGTCGTGCGGCCGAACCGGCTTTAGCAGCTATACCTGATGCGCTGCCTGCACCTGCAGAGCCGGATGTGCAGGGAGAAGAACCGGAGTTTGTTATCAGAAGGGTGATTGAGCAGGAAAGCTCTCGTCAAGCTCTTGTGGCACAACATTTGGAAACAGAAAAGAATATATCGAAAATGGGTGCACAGATACAGGAAAAGGACACTGAAGTGCTCACAGAAAAGGCGAATGGAGACGATGTCGTTCCATCAAACTCTTCTTCAACTTCTAAAGGAAAGGAGCGCGAGGTATACCGTCCTTCCAGCAGAGACAAACTGCATTTGCCGACCGAAAAGAAATCTTCTACGAAAAATAAAGGTTGGGCGATTGGTATGTCTGTTGGAAATACAGGAGCACTTGCCATGAATACAATGGGAAATGATATGCAGGCCGATCCTAGCTCCGGTCCGATGTTTAGTGATAAGTTAGACTTGCCGGATGTATCTAACGGTATTCTGAATATTCCTGATGGCCAGGAACTTGTTTTTGAAGGTGGTGTGCCTTATTTGCGGAAAAATTTGCGTCAGGTTAAGGATATCAAGCATAAGCAACCGCTCAGTTTCGGTGTATCGGTGCGGAAAGCATTGCCGAAAAACTTCTCGGTGGAAACCGGTGTGACTTATACGATGCTGTCATCTGAGATAACTTATGAAAACAGTTCGGAAAAGACAGATCAGAAACTGCACTATATCGGTATTCCGGTGCGTGCGAACTGGAGTTTCGTTAATGATAAACGTTTCACGGTGTATGTATCTGCCGGTGGTGCAATAGAGAAGTGCGTTTATGGTAAGGTAGGAAGTGAAAAGGAGACAGTGAAGCCTGTGCAACTTTCGGTAATGGGTGCGGTAGGCGCTCAATATAATATTAGTAATAGAGTGGGAATATATGTAGAGCCAGGTGTTTCCTATTTCTTTGACGATGGTTCTCCGATAGAGACTATACGAAAGGAAAATCCGACGAACTTTACGTTGCAGGCAGGTATCCGTCTGACTTACTAATCAGTGTGAATAAAGAGTGATAGGGTGATAAAGTGATAGAGTGATAGTGAGATAACGCTCTGTGATATACAGCGCAGCTACTTTATCACCCTACCACTCTATCACCTTACCACTCTATTACTTTATCGCCCTATCGTTCCTTTATTTTAGTTTACTATAACCGTTTCAAAGTATTCCTTGAATAGCTTTTCTGCACGTTCCAGTTGTTCGGGAGTGTTTTCTTTTACCTCTTTCAATTGGTAATCCCATCCCATAGCTTCGTACTTGTGCACGCCCAGACGATGATAAGGAAGAATTTCTACTCGCTGTATACTTTTATATGGGCCGAGATGTTCGCCTAAACTGCGAATGTCTTCCTCAAAATCACTATATCCCGGTACTAATACATAGCGTAGCCAGAAAGGCCGGTTCTGTTCCTCCAGCCAAGCAGCCGTATGCAAAGTTTTTGTATTGCTGCATCCGGTCAGCTTCTTATGGCGTTCGGGATTGAATTCTTTGAGGTCCAGCAGCACTAAATCCGTCAGGCTCAATAGTTCTTCTACTTTTTCATTCCGGATGCCGCCATTGGTATCCAGGCAGATGTGAATGCCGTTTGCTTTCAAATCTTTAA
>USSR01000215.1 GCA_900557355.1 uncultured Bacteroides sp. | reverse complement strand
ACGGCCGTGGGAAGATCTTGTCACGGCCGTGGGAAATTAATGATACCGGTACTTTAATGGAACAATACCGGTATCCCAACGCAACTATAGTGGCTTCTCTTCTTATACCTCCCTACTTAATCAGCTTGCAAACAAGCTACTTGACAAGAAAGCAAGGCTGATAATAAAAAAGACACCAATCACGATGTATTACCTGAACACAAGATAGATTATACATAAAAACAGCCCTCGCACGGAGAATAACTCCATAGCGAGGGCTGTTTCTTTCAACAAATAAATACTTAATCTATTTCATCTGTCAGCACAAACTTGACAATCTTGGTTATACCTACCTTTGATTTAGCTATGTAAATCGCCTGCACCTTATCTATATGTTCAAGTTCACAAACGGCTTTCGTTTTTCCGGCATCTATTCCCCCTATACAAGTGCTCTTTTCAACCCCTTCATAAAGTACATAGATTTCCACACGAGAGTCTGTAGCCTCTATCTCTAAAACAATATGATTATAAACGGAAAGATCCACATTTTTTGTATTTTTCCAGCCGTACTGTCCGTAAGCATGGTCATAAGTAATCGTCTGTGTTTCGCTGTCTCCTCTGGAGAAATACCCATACGTCCGAGGGAAAAGTTGAATAGGCTCTTCTTTTGCGTTCGCCGCTATTGCGGCGAACAGACAAAACATAAGTAAGAAACTTTTCATTCGTATTCTCATATTATCCTTTTTATTATAATTCTATTGGCACTAGCGGAACCAAACGCATATTGGCAAGTCCCATTTCAAAGTCTGTAATATTCACACAATTCCATTGAGGATCTGCAGTCTGACCATTTTTATACATGAAATTACCATTAGAGAAAGTAAACAATGACGTATAAGTTATAGCATATTTGCTCAACCAGGCTCCCAGTGTCATTGTTTCCGATTCACCTGCCGTATCCAATATGAAGTCTGTGAATCTATAAGTAAAGGTATGCCATTCTCCATTAAAGTCAAATGGTTTGTCCACTCTCCACGGAGCAATATTAATATTACGGGTTCCATTCAATCCACCTCCGTCTTTATTCACACGCCAGGCCAACATTCCGCTTATCCATGGGGTAGGCATATACATATCGACCTGCATTGCAATATCTTTAATCAGAGTTTCTCTGGTTATCTCAATATCCGTTTTCTCCAATAGCTTTTCCAATTGACTCCTTGTCGAGAATCTCAAGTAAGCCCCATGGTTACTGGTACTTACCGGAACAGAACTACTCTTAAAGTAAATAAAGTAATCGGGATTCACCGGATGAGTATCATTTGCCGGACGGTTATCTGGGCTATACAATGCTGATTTATTATACGCCATAGGACTCCCTGACGGACTACCCAGTTTCAACTCTTCATCCGTGAACTCCTGCAAGAACACTCCCTGTTTGTAGAACATGACAATTCCTTTCACCTCAACATCAGCACCTTCGCTCTCTATACGAATATATCCTGCCTTATCTCCCACACCTTCCGGCACAAGTACATCCATGGAAGTCGCATCCGATGAGGCACTCTGAACGAGACCTTCCTTTTCACCTGTGGAAGAAGGGAAAAAGACTTTCGCCTTATCGTACAGATTGACACCTGTAAGCCGGATCACATTACCGGGTTTAGGCATCGTATATGAAATTTCCGTCACACTGGGAACAAAACCTAAAAGAGTAAATTCCCGGCTAACACCAATTTCATCATACGCATTGACAACAGTCAGTTCTCCGTCGCCCACTGTAAAATCTTCCGTATCTACCGGTACAGTGAAAGTGATACGATTGCTTTCTATCGTTGTCGGCTCTATTTCCTGGTTGTTAAAAGACAGTTTTTGAAAAGTGGCAAAGTATTTTCCTTCAATGACCACCACCGAGTTGCGCCCGGCTTCCGTAATGGCATTACCATTTGCGTCCGTAATTCGGTTGATTTCTACCTGCTTGCCCGCAATAACACAATCCAGCGTGCGATCATCATAAGCCGTCACAAGGCGCATTTTATTCCGGCTGTCCGGATTCTCGACAGCATTCCCGAAAGGCAAAGTTTCCGGAATAGTCACAACCAGGAAGGCATCGTTCTTTTCTTCGGCAGGAATACCGGCCAAATCAACAGAAGTACCATTAATATACAGTTCATTGGCTGTTTTCAGTCCGTTACCCTCAATACGTATCTTACCACCTACCGGCAGTTCTTGCACGGCTTCCCACGTTCTTCCGTCATTTTCTGTCAGCGAAAAACCGGTCACAGTAATTTGCCTGCCAAAGAATTGAAAATCGTTGGCCGTACAAGTAGCGGCTCCCGCTTTATTCACTACCCGGATCAAGTTGACGTTCACCTCTTTAATCTCTCCCTCATCTACAGGAATGTCCGGAATAACAAGCTCTATCGCATTGTCCTCTGCATGAAAAGCAGAAATGAGCCCACCATTGATATAGACGGCAATCGTCTGCGCCATGTTAGTACCCTCAATACGCAAAGGGGTACCAATCCGAATTTTACTTTCTGCTCCAGGAATAATCCATTCTTCAATGTCTTCATCCCAAACACATACTTTTACAATGGTAGGAGGCAGCAAATTATCTACCGTTTCATTGTCATCGCTGCAAGAAAATAATCCCATTACAAAGGTTATTATCAGGCAAGCAATTATTCCCGATTGTATAGATTTAAAAGTTTTCATATCTAATCTGTTTCATGTTTATATTTTATTCTTCCGGAGTCACATAGGGAACCAAACGCAAGTTAGTGATGAACATACGGAAATCCGCTCCCTCTTTCATGGTCAATCCGGCCGACAGGACATCGAAGTTGAGGATAGTGAACAGTGAATGCACACCGCTCGCACTCCAAGCATCAATCGCCTCGCCCAAGTTGGCATACTTGGTATGTATCTCGAAAGTAAGCGTCTTCCAGCTGCCGTTAAATGCGTATGGCTTATTGTTAGTCCACGAAGCCACATTCCATGCACTTTCACCATTACCCTTTCCTCCATTCTTGTTCATGCGCCAGCCTACCACGCCGGTGCTCCAATCATGATTCATATAGATGTCCGCCTGCAAAGCCACCTTGCGGGCATCCGTTTCTCTGGCCCATTCTCCGTCGCTGTTGTCTATCAGATACTGTAATTGCATTCCTGTATTGAAACGGAAATAACCGAAAGGCGAATTATTATCGCTCACCACCGGAAGAGTGGCCGGAGCAGTTTCGGGTATACTGAAGACATAGGCTCTGGCACCTGCGGGTACTTGCGGCGCATCTGCCGCGTTGATTGAGTAATAGGCGCATTTCTGCGGAGAGATGACACTTCCGGACACACCATAGTTCAAAGCTGTGGTCCCTTCATGATCGTGCACAAACATTGCTTTGTCGTAGAACATATAATTGGGAGTGTAATAGTTCTCACCCAATTCTGCCATCTCCACCCGGAGGGAACCACTCCGTTCGCCCACTCCATCAGGCACCTTGACAGTTATCCGCGTTCCATCTTCGGACACTACCATATCTCCGGTGCCATCGATATAGGGAACCTGCACTTCATTGCCGTCATTGCCTGGAAAGTAAACGGCTGATGCACCATTGAGGTACTTCCCTATAAGGGTGATGTGATCGCCCGGATGGGGCAACGTATATGACACGTCTGTAATGCTAGGCATCTTGTTCACATCTTTAAAGATGAAACGGTATACTCCTTCACCGTGGGAAGTCACCACCCTGAGGGTATTTTTCACTGATTCATCTTCTATCTCATGTGCCATCGGAACACTGGAGGGTACTTTAAACGTGAGATGGGAGTCACTCATGTAAGTAGAGTTGTATTCCGTCACCTGCAAACCGTTGCAATAAATAGCTTGCAAACCACTAAAGCCACTACCGTCCACCCGAATCCAGGTTCCGGTATAAACAGAGGTAATCTGTTTGGCTTCTTCACCAAGCATATTACTCCACACACTGTATATGCGGACATCATCGTCGTCGTCAGAACAAGAAAATACGCTAAACAACGAGAACAGCAATAAAGTGCTCAAACACAAATTCGTTAATATCTTATCTGTTATCTTCATAGTAGTCATCTTATTTGTTAAAATCATAAGCAACAGGTGCTGTATTTAATAACGGGTCACGGGTACTTTCCACTTCCGGATAAGAAAATGCCCATACATTATCATCAGAGGTATTCGAATGTACGTAATCTCCTTCCGCCAACGGAGTATGAGTAGCTCGTACCGCCAGTTTGGCTCCGTCGGACTGACGGGGACTGTCAGAACTGAATGCCGCCTGAAGAGTGTTCTTGTTTATCGTATAATAGTAAGCATACCATCTGTTGCTGTCCCATTCGTCACTGCGCACCTGTTCTCCTTCATCACCTTCGGTCATAATAACCAACTCGTTATTGATAAAATCGGTCACCCACTTTGTGTCGTAAAGCGAACGGCGTACCAGCGTAGGCCACCAAAGGCCTTCCATAAAGAACTCTACACGAAACTCTCTCAACAAATCATTACGGGTGAGATAGTTGGTGTCATAGTAGGTCAGTTCGCCACTCTCTATCTCCATCTTGTAGCCGCGTTTCCGGACATCGTCGTAATATTTCAAGGCGTCCCGGTCGGTCAGCTCATCACTGGTGCCCATGCAAGCCTCCACGTACAACAAGTACACTTCTGCAAGGCGCAACATCGGTGTGCAGAAACCGGAGTTCCCGGCAATAGCGATATTATTCGTGTCTTCAGCACTACCCACTACCTGTTTCTTGAAGGCAACTTTTCTGTTCGTTTCTAATCCGGCAGCTTTCTGTCCGCCTTTATATCCGGCAGCCCAACCACCATCCACCAAATGTGTACCGATATAGTCATAGAACTCTCCCGGACAAAGCACATTACCACGCAGACGGGAACGTCCGCCGGAATTAATCAGCATACGCAAGCAGTCGTAAGATACATAAGAGGAGTTATAGGCACTCAAACCGTTCAGCAATTCTGTGTAAGAGCACAAACCGCTTCCGTTGCTGTTACCCATTCCGTAGGAGTCGACACCTTGCAGCGGTTGCAAAGCAAACAATACCTCTTTGCAATTATTGTTCTGTACCCGGAAGATTTCTTCATATTCTTCCATCAATCCATATCTGTTCTGAGCAAGAATCACTTCTCCGGCAGCCTCCTTGGCCAAATCATAAAGAATGTCCGCCAAATCGTGAGAACCGCTGGCTTCATAATAATCCATAGTAGCCTGTGTACAGTGTCCGCCACGCGCATACGCTGCCAGCGTTACATAATAGCGTGCCAGTAGTCCCAAAGCCGAATAGCGAGTCACACGACCGTCCGCGTCGGCAAGCGGCAACCACTCCGCAGCGTACTCCAAGTCGCGGATACCGTAGCGAATCACATCCTCGAAGCGTGTGGGAGCCATATTGAAAGCTTCCGTATGAGCAATTGGATTCTCCATAATGGGCACATCGTGCCAGTAGGAAGCCAAATAGTAATAAGCCGCCGCCCGCATGAAACGTGCTTCTCCCTCGCAAGCATTCGCTTGTGCTTCACTGAAATGTTGGCGTCCCTGTGGTGCATAATCGTTAATGATGTAGTCTGCCTGCGTAACAACAATGTAAAGTGAATTCCACGCATCGGCAAGTCCGGGTGTATTGGGTTTGTCGGTAAAGAGGCAATAAGGAGCATAACCTGTCTCGTTGTTGTTGTCACCGTAGATATTGTTTCCGCGTGCATCTCCCATCGCAAACAGACGGGTACTGTGAAAACCAAACCAAGGTTTCATATAAAGATAAGCTGTTGCCAAACGCAGCTCGTCATAAGTAGTAAAGGATTTGTCCATTTCTTTTTGGCTGGTGGCACTTACTTGCAAGAAGTCATTGCAGGAAGTGAGGCTTGCCATCGCGACCATTCCACAAACCACTGATAATATAATATTCTTTTTCATGGAAGTTTTCTATTTAAAAGGTTAAATCAATACCAAATGTATAAATACGGGGAGAAGGACAACGTCCCGTATCCACTCCGTACATCAGCATACTCTGACCGGAATAAGAATATTGCGCCTGTGTAGAGCCAATCTCCGGATCGTAACCGTCATAGCCTGTGAATGTATATACATTTTTAATATTCGCATAAATGCGCGCATTCTCTATCTTCAGTTTTTTCAACCAATTCTTCGGTAACGTATATCCCAAAGCAATATTCTGTATACGCAAGAAAGAAGCATCCTCCACATAACGGCTACTGATGCGGTCGTTATCATTGGCATCATTAACAGACATACGGCACAAACCGTTAGAGCCGGGCAATATATACATATTCCAGACATCGGTATTATCCGAATTTCCATCAAGGTATCCCAAACGGGCATGGTTGGCAACGGACGCGTGTACATTACCACTCGAATTGGGGTTAGTAATACGACGGGACAAATAGTTCATCGCTTTGTTTCCATACGAACCATATAAGAATATAGTCAAATCGAAATTCTTATAATTAAAGGTATTATTAATGCCATAGGTAAATTTAGGCAACGGACTTCCCAAGAATGTCTGATCTTTTTCGTCAATCACTCCGTCATTATTCAAATCCTCAAAAATATAATCGCCAATATAAATTTGTTTGATAAGGCTACCTTTATCCGTACCCGAGTTAACCACCTGTTCACCTACCCGCAATACTGGAGTAGCAATCTTTACCGTGCTAGTTCCATCACCATTATCTATCAAATAATCGGAAGCGCTATTGATGCGGCCGATTGCCTTATAGCCATAGAACTGGCTGACAGGCTTTCCGACTGCAGTGCGGGTAATCACTTCCGTCTGACCACTATTTTGATAAGTCTTGTCGATAAAGGCATTCTCTGTATTCATACTTGCTACCTTGTTACGGTTCAAACTGAATGTAACATTTGTACGCCACTGAAAATCCCTATTGGATATATTTACCGTGTTCAATGTAAATTCAAAACCTTTATTCTCCATGGAGCCTATATTCGCCCATTGAGCTGTTGCAGCACCATTGCCCGTAGTTCCCATATATCCCGGATAATCTTGTTGCAACAAGAGGTTTCTTGTCTTTTTGATATATGCATCCAGAATAAACTCGACGCGGTTATTAAAAAAGTTCAGGTCGATACCTGCATTCCAGGAACGGGTACTCTCCCATGTCAAATCGGGATTAGCAATATTGGCGGTCTGCAAACTCGTCCCCCAGATAGACTGCACATACGTTCCCATCCGTTGGTAAGCAAATGCACTGACATTGGAATTACCGACTTCACCATAACTCAAACGCAACTTGAAGTTATTAGCCACATCTTTCAGCGGACGCCAGAATGACTCTTCGGAAAGACGCCATGCCACAGCTACTGATGGGAATGTCCCCCACTGATTTCCTTTGGCAAAACGGGATGTTCCGTCGCGCCGTACCGTAGCCGTTAACTGGTAACGGTTGTCGTAACTATAAAACAGACGACTGAAATAAGAGAGGTACGTTGTCTTGCTTGCCCTTCCACTATTGGTGGCATACGCAGCATCACCCGCATCCAAGTCTGTCAGCAGATTATCACCATGTGTACGTTTTCCCTGAAGATAATCTGAACTTCTGGAAGTCATCTCATGTCCTAACATCAAACTCGTCTTGTGCTTACGTTTGAACGTCTTCTCCATCGTCACTACATTCTTCCATCCCCAGTAAAGCCCGTAGTTTTTAGAGTGTTCATTAGTAGGATAAGGATTCTTTGAGTATCCCAATTCATATTGGGGAAGGAAATATTGATAATTATCGATATTGCCATCTGCCGTAAAATCAGTACGGTAAGTCAGCCATTTCCATGGATTGATTTTCATGAAAAGATTGGCACGAGCACCTCCCTTTTCATTATTACGCTGTGTTAACGCCGCCAACGCCACCGGATTACTGTAATTGCTTAAATTCTGCTGGTCGTCCTCTTCCGGTCCGGAAAAGTTACCATTCTTATCACGTACGGGAACATCCGGTGCCTGATAAAGTGCATTGGGAATGATAGACCAGCTAGCCATGCCTGTACCTTGCTTGGTATAAGAAACATTCACCGTACCTCCGAAACGAACCTTAGGAGTAACCTGTATCTCTGTTCCCATACGGAAGGTGTAACGCTCAAAATCCGAACCGATGCAAATACCGTCCTGCCCCAAATATCCGCCGGACAGATTATAGCTGACCGTTTTTGTACCGCCACGAATTGACAGATTATAGTTCTGCAACAGAGCATTGCGGAATATCTCATCCTGCCAGTTAGTACCGTCACCTAAAGTTTCAGGATGACTAAACGCATCTTTCACCCTGCTGGCATTTATAAGAGCATATAGTTCATTATAGTGACGGGCATAGTCACGCAAATTCATCATGTCGATTGTTTTCGGTATTTCCTGATTTCCCACAGAGGCTTGGAAGTTAATTCGAGGCTTGCCTGTTACACCAGCTTTCATCGTAATCAATATGACCCCATTAGCCGCCTGTGCACCATAAATGGCAGTAGCCGAAGCATCTTTCAAGATCTCAATGCTTTCAATATCAGCTGGATTAATACCTGCCATAGCATTACTTGTATTCGAGCCTGTTTCACCGGAGATAATAACTCCGTCTACTACATAAATAGGTTCATTGGTACTGTTTAATGAATTCACACCACGAATCTGAATAGATGTACCTCCACCCGGAACACCGGAATTCTGCGTCATCTGCAATCCTGCCGCACGTCCTTGCAACGCCTGGTCAATGGTAGAAGCCATTGATTCTTCTATGGACTTGGCATTGATGGAAACGACCGATCCTGTCAAGTCCGAACGTTTCATGGAGCCGTATCCTACAGCTACCACCTCGTCCAACATATTCTCATCATTCTCCATCGTGATATCCAGCTTACCGCCTTTCGTCACTTTCCGTTGAATGGTCTTCATTCCGATATATGAGAATACAAGGGTAGAACCTGATGCTATATTTAGTGTATAAATACCATTCACATCAGTAGTAGCACCTTTACTAGTACCTTTCACTTGAATACTAACACCTATCAAAGGTTCTCCGGCATCATCAACCACTTTACCGGTAACAGTAATGTCTCCTTCAGAGACAGCATGTGGAAGAGGAGAAAATGCACCTCCGGTCGCATAAACAGG
This sequence comes from uncultured Bacteroides sp., assembly GCA_900557355.1. Taxonomy (GTDB): domain Bacteria; phylum Bacteroidota; class Bacteroidia; order Bacteroidales; family Bacteroidaceae; genus Bacteroides. The sequence goes on along the minus strand of USSR01000215.1, from coordinate 577 downwards.
AGTGACTGCAAAAACCATAATAACCGAACATAATCCGGCTAGCAGCACACATCTTGAAAAATAATTGTTCTTCATATATATTACATTTATAAAATATTGCTTTATAATTTCACACCCATATTTAGCAAATGTCCGACACAAAAGTATGAACTTACATTCTACTACACTATTTGAAATGTAACATCAAGTTGCACATACGTTTATTCGCTTTTTAAATACGTTTCAATTTGTTTTGAATTTGAAATAAACAGTGGTAACACTCATTTTTGGTAATACTAATTCGACAAATGGATCAGTGTTTTTCAGCTCCTGATACCAACTTTCTTTTTGAGTATCAGTCTGTATTACTTTCCTTATGGAGGATACCTCCTTACTGCCAATATTCTTCAACCTGACCGTTTTCTCCTCCTGTTCGGAGTAATTGACTAAAACGACAGCTATCTGATATTCATCAGGGTCTTGAAAAGCAACTACCTCCACCTTTTTTAGTTCATAATCCACTCCGATCCGCCGCCAACCCGGCTTGACGTACTTTGTAAAGTGCTTAAGCCCATAGAACTCACTCCTTACCACATAG
>USSR01000214.1 GCA_900557355.1 uncultured Bacteroides sp. | reverse complement strand
GCACGTGCCCCCAAGCTACCACCCAGTATCAATATTGTTTTCTTCTCCGGATTGAAGCCGAAAGAGCTTACAGCTTCTTCGCGGCTCTGTTTATTTGCTAACAGGTTCTGGCGTACAGGATTCCCTGTCATGATAATCTTATCTGCGGGGAAGAATTTCTCCATTCCATCATATGCTACGCAGATTTTACATGCTTTCTGTGCAAGCAACTTATTTGTCACTCCTGCATAAGAATTCTGCTCTTGTATCAAAGTAGGGACTCCCATCATGCCCGCTACTTTTAATGTAGGACCACTGGCATATCCGCCTACACCTACTGCTACCTGCGGGCTAAATTCTTTCAGGATACGACGTGCTTTCCATTGGCTACGCAATAACTTGATAATTACTGCAAAGTTCTTCCATAAGCGCTTACGGTCGAAACCTGCTACAGGCAGACCGATAATTTTATATCCTGCATCGGGCACGCGTTGCATCTCCATTCGTCCTTCTGCACCTACAAAGAGGATTTCTGCATCTGGGCGCAGTTCCTTGATGGCGTTGGCGATAGATACTGCGGGAAATATATGCCCTCCTGTACCTCCACCACTGATTATGATGCGTGGTCCGTTATTTTTTGTTTCCATATATCTTATTTTTATTCAAATTCAGCATCACTGTTCAATACCTTTGCCGTCGGTTCAGCAGCTGTTTGTGCATCGCTATTTGTCTCTTCGGCAGGTACTTCTACTTGCATGGGTATCAAAGCATCGTGTTCTTTCTGCTCTTCCAGTCTGGCGGTATAGCGGCTCACACTCAGTATCATGCCGATATAAGCACAGTTGATAAGTGTAGAAGTACCACCTTTACTGATAAGCGGAAGCGGCTGTCCGGTTACCGGGGCCAATCCTACTGCTACCATCATGTTGAATATAGCTTGCGATACAAGTAGTAGTGCAATTCCTATTATAAGGAAAGCAGGGAATGTTCGTTCGCACTTTTTCGCAATACGCCCGACTCGTATCAGCAGACAGACGTAAAGGAATACGACGAAAGCTCCACCTATCAATCCCAATTCTTCGATAATGATAGCAAAGATAAAGTCAGAGAAAGCCTGACTCAGGAAGTCGCGCTGTACCGAGTTACCCGGTCCTTTGCCTACAACGTGACTCGTAGCTACGGCAATACGTGCATGGGCTATCTGAGCATCTTTGTCTATATCGAATTTGGCAGCAGGTACCTCATTGTCATTTGTAAACTTCTCAATACGGGCACGCCATGTGTCGAAACGGTGCAGGAATGGTAAATCGCTATTCTTGGTCAGTACAAGGAATGTCACACCTATAATTGCTACTCCAGCCAGGCCGCCTGCCAGTATTAATAATTTCTTCATTGCCACTCGCCCGATGAACATCATCAGATAAACCACTCCGAAGAGCAGTGCTGCCGTCGAGAGGTTTTCCGGGGCAATCAGCAGACAAATAACACCTGTGATAATCATGATACGTTTAAAAGCTTTCGGGCTGGCCCCATCTTCGTCCTGTCCTTTCGAAAGAATAAAGGCGGTAACGATGATGACAGCCATTTTGGCTACTTCCGAAGGCTGGAACTGAACCCCCATGAAGGTCATCCAGCGTGCAGCACCGTTAATGCGTTCCATCATCATAACGAGGGCCAGCAGTACCACGGATAGTGGAAGCAGGAATACAGGAAATACCTGAAACCATTTGTAGGGGATATTGTGCATAAACACCACTACTACGGCACCCACCATCAAGATGATGCTGTGCTGTGTAATCGGCCCCCAGTGGTCACCGCTTTTATACGTCAGGGTAGACGCAGCGCTGAACACTTCTACGATAGAAATGAGGCAAAGGAAAAGGAATATAATCCAGATTACCTTATCACCTTTGAATATGCTTTTTAATAAATCCATAAATTTAATGTGGTAATGTGTCCTATAATTCTCTTACACACTTTTTGAACTGGTCGCCCCGGTCTTCATAGCTGCTGAAAAGGTCGAAACTGGCACAGCAAGGACTGAGTAATACGGTTTCACCCTTTTTGGCCAGACGGAATGCAGCGTCTACAGCATCCTTCATGCCGGTTTGTACATCGGCGACGGGCAATCCCATGCGATCAAAGAAGTCATGTAGCTTCTCATTGTGCAATCCCAGATAGACTAAGGCTGAACATTTCTCGCGTACTAAATCCTCTATTTCCGTATAGTCATTACCTTTATCCTTTCCTCCTAGAATAAGCACGGTCTTCGTCTTCATGCTTTGCAGGGCGTACCAACAGGAATTTACGTTTGTGGCTTTAGAGTCATTGATAAACTCCACGCCACGTACAGTTGCAACTTTTTCCAGGCGATGTTCCACACCTTTAAAATCAGACAATGCCCGACGAATATATTCTTTCTCTATTCCGGCAAGATTGGCTGAGATACCTGCGGCGAGAGAATTGTATAAATTGTGCGTACCCTGCAGGGCCAGTTTCTCCTGCTCCATATTGAAGGCGATGGGTTCGTTGATTTCAACCTCGCCGTCTTCTACATAAGCTATGGCTCCATCTTCTTTTACTGCAGAGAACGGATAAAGATGGGCTCGCAGTCCATGCTTGTCCAGTTCCCGCTTGATGATGGGGTCATCGTTCCAGAAGATGAAAGCATCTTCAGGGGTCTGGTTCTGTGTGATGCGGAATTTGGCATCCACATAATTCTGCATGCAATGGTCGTAACGGTCCAGATGATCGGGTGTGATGTTCATCAGCACGGCAATATTGGCACGGAACTTATACATATTATCCAGTTGGAAAGAGCTGAGCTCAATCACATAATAATCATGTTGGTCTGTGGCTACCTGCAAGGCAAGACTTTTACCTATGTTACCAGCCAATCCCACATTCAGACCTGCACTTTTGAAAATGTGGTAAATAAGTGAGGTGGTAGTGGTCTTGCCATTTGAACCGGTAATACATATCATTTTTGCATTGGTATAGCGTCCCGCAAACTCTATCTCAGAGATAACAGGCGTACCTTGCTCTTTCAGTTTCAGTATCATCGGAGCGTCGTTGGGAATACCGGGACTCTTCACCACTTCATCCGCACTCAAAATCAATTCTTCCGTATGCTGTCCTTCTTCCCAGGCAATGCCGTACTTATCCAGCACTTCCTTATATTTATCTTTGATGGCGGACATGTCGGATACGAATGTGTCGAAACCCTTCACTTTGGCGAGTACGGCAGCACCTGCACCGCTCTCTCCGGCTCCTAATACTACAATTCTACTCATATATTCTTTAAAGTTACAGGCTACCAGCTACAAGCTATCAGTAAGTGGCTGGAGTTGGTAGTTGCTACAAGTTTGTTATTTATCAGCAACCAGTAGCGAGCACTTGTAACTCGCGGCTGGCAGCTCTATTATCTTATCTTTAATGTTATAATTGTTATCGCTGCCAATACAATCGTCACAATCCAGAAGCGGACTGTTATCTTTGATTCATGGAACAGCTTGGTCGGCGTTGTGAACTTCACTGTACACCCCGGTTCTATCAGACTCATGGAAGTACGGAAATGGTCGTGAATGGGAGTTCGCTTGAACAATCTTTGCTTAACGCCCTTTCTCTTTCCGGCTTTGTAATAGAATCGTTGCAGGATGACTGACAAGTTCTCTACCAGGAACACTCCACAAAGAATAGGTATCAGTAACTCTTTGTGTATGATAATGGCAAACACGGCAATGATACCACCGATTGTCAAACTACCAGTATCGCCCATGAATACCTGTGCAGGATATGCATTGTACCACAGGAAACCGATCAATGCGCCGATAAAGGCACAAATGAAAATTACCAGTTCCTCCGATCCGGGGATATACATGATGTTAAGGTAACTGGCATACGTAATGTGGCTCGATACATAGGCTAAGATACCTAATGCCAAGCCTATGATTGCCGAATTTCCCGCTGCCATGCCGTCCATTCCGTCATTCAGATTGGCGCCATTGCTGACTGCTGTTACTACGAATATAGTAATGATTACGAATAAAACCCAACCGGCAGTTTGTGCATGCTCACCTAAGAAACCCACAAAGTCTGCGTAATCCAGGTTATTGCTCTTAAAGAACGGAATCGTAGTCTGCGTGGACTTAATGTCTTGCCCTGCATGGATGACCTCCATTTCCTGTCCTGGTTTCTTTACTTCAATATTCTCGCGGATAACTGCCTGTGGACTCAGGTAAAGTGTCAGGCCTACAATCAGTCCCAAACCTACCTGGCCGATAATTTTGAATTTCCCGTGCAAACCTTCTTTGTCTTTCTTAAAGATTTTGATGTAATCATCGGCAAAGCCCAGCGATCCTAACCATACTGTGGTAATCAGCATCAATATCATATAGACATTGCTCAGTTTACCCAGCAATAGGCATGGAATGAGAATGGCCACAATAATAATGACACCTCCCATACTTGGTACACCCACTTTGTTCACTCCGAACGGGTCGATGCTGGCATCACGTTGAGTTTCTGTAATTTGTTTCCGTTTCAGCAAGTCTATAAAACGGTCACCCCAGATACTTGAGATGAGCAATGCGAGAATGATTGCCATCAGAGCCCGGAATGATGTATAGCCAAACATGCCCGCACCGGGAATGTTATATTTGTCCAGCCATTGAAATAAGTAGTATAACATAAATCAACTATTTAGTGTGATAGTGTGGTAAAGTGATAATGTGTTAAAGTAATATCACTCTACCACTTTATCACTTTAAAACATTATCGCCTTTAACTCTTCTTTGTCATCAAAATGATGTTTAACCCCTTTGACTTCCTGATAGTTCTCATGACCCTTTCCGGCTACGAGAATAACATCGCCGGGCTGCGCCAGCATGCATGCTGTTTTGATAGCTTCGCGCCGGTCGGCAATGCTGATAGTCTTCTGCATGTCGTCTTTGTCCAATCCGGCAAGCATATCATTGATGATATCTTGCGGCTCTTCAAAGCGGGGATTATCCGAAGTAATGATGACGCGATCACTTGCTTTGGCCGCCTCTTTTGCCATGATGGGGCGTTTCCCTTTATCCCGGTTGCCGCCTGCACCTACTACGGTAATAATTTTTCCTTTTCCTTCGAGTACACCATGAATGGCATTCAGAACATTGATGAGGGCATCCGGTGTGTGCGCATAGTCTACAATGGCAGTGATGCCTTTAGGTGAACGTACAGCATCGAAGCGTCCGGCCACAGGCTGCAGGGTACTGAGTGCAACGAGTACGTCTTCTTCTCTCTTTCCAAGCAATACGGCTGCACCGAATACTGCCAGCAAGTTTGAAGCATTGAAACGACCAATGAAATGTACGGCCAGTTCATGGTTGTTGAAGTCGAGCAGCATCCCTTCAAAATGAGATTCCAATATTTTACCCTTGAAGTCGCTGAGGCTACGCAAGGAATAAGTATATACTTTGGAACGTGTGTTCTGGGTCATGACGAGTCCGTTCTTGTCATCCAGATTAGTCAGACTGAAAGCACCTTTCGGCATATCATCGAAAAACTTCTTCTTGGCCTTGAGGTAGTTCTCCACAGTCTTGTGGTAATCCAGGTGGTCACGTGTCAGGTTGGTAAAGATGCCCCCTGCAAAGCGTAGACCACTAATGCGTTTCTGGGCAATGGAATGTGAACTTACTTCCATGAAGACATATTTGCATCCGGAGTCTGCCATCTGTCCCAACAACTGATTTAGGGTGATGGGGTCGGGGGTTGTATGCTCAGTTGGGATTGCCTGATCATCTATATAGTTGCAGACTGTAGAGATCAGTCCTACTTTGTAACCGAAATAACGGAATGTATTATATAATAAGGTAGCGATGGTGGTTTTTCCGTTTGTTCCGGTTACGCCTACCAATTCCATTTTGGAGGTTGGGTCGTCGTAAAAAGTAGTGGCTATTTTACCAACGGCTTCTTCGCTGTCTTTCACCTGGATATAGGTGATGCCTTCTTTCTTTTCTTCAGGCACATCTTCGCAAAGCACTGCGACGGCACCTTTCTCAATGGCAGCGGGAATGTAAGCATGCCCGTCAGTCTGGGTACCGCGCATAGCCATGAACAGATGTCCGGCTTGCACCAAGCGGGAGTCGATATTTACCCCCGTTATTTCCGTCTCCGTACTTCCGATAACTTGTATAGGTTGTATCGCTTTCAGTAATTCACTTAATATCATACCTTATTATATATAATGTATATTCTTAATAGTTTAACGAAGTGTCAAAGCTATGGTTTGACCTTTCACAACGCGGTTACCACCCGGTATCGATTGATTCTTTACCTTTCCTATACCGCTTATTCTGACTTTCAGTCCTTTGCTTTCCAATAAGTAAACAGCATCTTTCGCTCCCATTCCTATAACGTTGGGAACTGTATTTGAGCTTGTTCCCTCCTTGGCCTGCAGAATAACTGCATTAGGGGACTCCTGCGTATGTCCCCATGCTTCTTTCCCTTTCTTGGGAGAGAACTGCTTTTGTACCGGAACATTCAGCCCGTCCAGCACCTGCAATGCTTCATTCATTTCTCCTGCTTTTACCGGAGGAATGACATTGCTTGTGCTATCTATTGCACTGCGGATATCAAACCGCAGATTTTTTGCATACACTCTTTCAGCAATCTTTCCGAATACACTACCGGCCATCAGACCACCTGAGGCAGGAAGTCCCGGTTTCTGGATAGAAACAATACAACTGTACTTCGGTGCTTCTGCCGGGAAGTAACCACAGAAACTTACCAAATAATTCACCCGTCCTGACTTATAGCCTGCCAAACCCTGGGATACCTGTGCCGTACCCGTTTTTCCAGCTACGGAGAATTGTTTGCTTCCGGCCGGTTTCGCCAATCCTTGTGATACCACTTTTTCCAGAATATCGCGGATTTGTGTCAAGGTGCGGTCGGAGCATATCTTCGGATTGATTACCTCCGTCGGATATTCTTTTATCACCTCACCATCTTTTACAGCGGCTCTTACAAACTTAGGACGCACCATCGTGCCATTATTGGCAATAGCATTATAGAAAGTAAGGATGTTGAGCGGCGGAACCTGAGTTTCGTAACCGATACTCATCCATGGTAAGGTCGTCTTGGCGAAATATCTTTCTTTCGGACCTTTTATATTCGGTTTTCCCTCACCTGAGATTTGTAGATTTAGTGGTTGGTCAATGCTCATTCGCTTCAGCCCGTCTACATACTTTTGAGGATTATCCTTGTAGTGCTTGTCGATTAGGTACGAAACACCGACATTGGAAGAAACTTCCAGGATACGGGTTACATTGATCTTCCCGTAGCCACCGCGATGCCAGTTATGATCCCTCATCTTACTACCGTACATCATCATTACACCGTTTCCGGTATCTACTTCCGTCTCCGGAGTAATTTTCCCGTCTTCAAGGGCTACCATGATAGAAGCCGTCTTGAATGTAGACCCCGGTTCCATCATATCGCTAATGGCATTATTACGCATTTCATAATAGTTGCCGTCACCAGCTTTCATCATGTTGACGATAGCTTTGACTTCACCTGTTTCCACTTCCATCAGTATGGCTACACCTACAGTAGCATTGATTTCTTTCAACTTATCCACCAATGCTTTCTCGCAGATATCCTGCATACCTACATCGAGAGTGGAGATAATGTCGCAGCCATCTACGGGAGCTATATCTACGATGTTCAGGTATTTATTCATCACTTTCTGGCGGTGCGTGATACCGTCACGTCCTTTCAGCAGAGTGTCAAAAGCCAGTTCGATACCATTCTTTGCCCCCTGTGCAGTATCTGCATAGAGGTCACCCAGTGTACGGGCTGCCAAGGAGCCAAACGGCTTTTTACGCTGATTATATACCTGTTCGTGGAAACCGCCTTTGTATTTGTTCAGATTGAAAACAGGCAGACGCTTGGCTTCTTTGTACTGGATGTATGAAATACGTCTCGGATAAATCAGATAGTTCCGGCTACCTTTTTTACGCCCTTTCTGTAAGTGTGACTTGAACTCAGCTGCACTCTTATCAGGAAATATCTTATGTAACCCTTCACATATTTCATTCATGTGGTTCACCAACATCGTGTCCTTGGTTTCTCCTCCTGCCTTGAAGTCCATGTATATACGATATTAAGGCAAGGAACTTGCCATCAGTTTGCCGTCGGATGAAAGAATGTTACCACGATTAGGCTTTACCGTCACGTTTTCTTTCACGAAACGGTCGGCTACATCCTGCCAATACTGTCGCTCCGCAAACATGATGACTGCGGCTTTAACGACAATAGCTATTCCCAGCAATCCCATTACGAGGACTACAAAGAAGTAGCGGGTCATGATATTTTTCTTATTTACTGCCAAATCTGTCTACAATTTAATGATTCTATAATTACTTAATCAAATACGGTGGATGAGTGGATGTCTGCAAGTCACTCTCTTTACTTGCAATATACTCTTCGATACGTGACTGCCGGCTCCGCTCCATTAATTCTGAACTACGGGTAAGAGCATCGTATTTGATGTCAATCAGCTCTTTTTTCAATTTATCAATCTCTATCATTTGCTGCTGGCAAGCATAACGATTGTGTATATAGAATATAATCAGCAGCATTATCATTACGAGCAACTTCGTCTGACGGCGAAAAAAATCCGTAGCCAGAATGTCGCCACCGATAATGTTTTTCAGAGATGTGCGATTTTTGGCTTTCTTCGCTTTCTCTGTTTTTTCGTTTACCTGTTTTTCTTCCATATCCTTCATTATCTTACCATCACTTTTTCTCTGCTATTCTCAGTTTTGCACTTCTCGATCTCGGGTTCCGTTCTATTTCCGCATCGTCCGGTACAATCACTTTATTGTTAACCAACCGGAATGGAGTCTGTACATTTCCGAAGAAATCCTTTTCCATTTTACCTTCCACATTTCCGGTTTTCATGATATTCTTTACCATCCGGTCTTCCAGTGAATGGTAGGTAATTACTACCAATCGTCCGCCTGGTTTCAAAGCCTCGGTTGCTGCATATAGCATCTCTTTCAGAGCTTCCATTTCCTGGTTCACTTCGATGCGCAGTGCCTGAAAAACTTTAGCCAGTTCTTTTTTCTCCCGTTCCCGACCGAAAAGCGGTTTAATGACTTCCAGAAATTCACCGATGGTTGTAATCTTCTGTCCGGCACGTGCTTTCACAATTACAGATGCCAGTTTGCGACTGTTCTTTAATTCACCGTATAGGTAAAAGATGTCAGCCAACCGTTCCTCATCATAGTTGTTTATGATATCTGCTGCAGTATCCCCCGCACGCTTGTTCATGCGCATATCCAGTGCACCGTCAAAGCGGAACGAAAATCCCCTTTCGCTATCATCGAAGTGATGGGAGGATACACCCAGATCAGCCAGTATTGAATCTACTTCCTCGATGTTGTGATAACGTAGAAAATTGTGCAGATATCGGAAGTTGCTGCGTACAAAAGTGAAGTGCGGATTATCCACAATGTTCCGTTCCGCATCTTCGTCTTGGTCGAATCCCAGTAACCGTCCGCCGTCTCCCAGCCGTGACAGTATTTCCCGTGAATGCCCTCCACCTCCGAAGGTAACGTCTATATACGTTCCATCCGGCCGGATATTCATTCCGTCCACACTCGGCATCAACAACACCGGTACATGATATGTCAACTCTTCATTCATTGTCTACCATCTTATCACTTTATCACTCTATCACCTTATCACTCATCCTCGTCTTCTTCCCAATCGTCA
>USSR01000213.1 GCA_900557355.1 uncultured Bacteroides sp. | reverse complement strand
ATCATGCGCGCCTTCGTCCGTATGCGACAATATCTTCTCTCCCACGCCCCAAAGAAAGAACTTGACGAACTAAGAGAACGCATTGAATACCTGGAAGAAGACGTCACCTCCGACAGAGACAGTTACGAGAAACAATTCGACGAGCTCTTCTCCGCCTTCGCAAAGCTGAGTGCTGCAATACAAGTGAAAAGCACTCCGATGGGCAGAATAGAAATAAAAGGATTCAGAAAAGAGAATGACAATAAATGACTATGAACATGAAGATAATCTGTAAATGGATGGGAATAGCGCTATTGGCGTTACCCACTCTCTTTGCAACAAACGTTATGGCACAAGATTTAAAGAAACCAACGCTGGAAGATTTGCTTCCTGGCGGAGAAACGTATCGCATTGCTGAAAACAAATGGTATCAGTGGTATGGTGATGCCGCATGCTTAGAATTGGGTATCGACAGTATAAAAGGCATTTGGGCAGTAAATGGAGTAGGAGCAAAAGCAGGAGAAAATTTCACAGTCATTACCCTGAAAGAGGCCAATAAGCTATTGGCAGAAAAAGAGTTAGGAAAGTTGCGTAACTTCTACTCCGCAAAGACCATCAATACTCCCCACAGTGCTGTTATTGGAATTCTGCTCCAAGTAGACCCACTCCTTTTGCTGAACACCGGTAAATACCGCGTACTTATCGACTGGAAAAAGAAAGAGTTAATTTGGAACCAACCGTGTCCCGCCCAAGCTGCCAATGAAGATTGGAACGAAGGGAGCCGCCACTTGGCCTATACACTCAACAACAATCTCTACGTAATGACCAATGACGGACAAACTCGTCAGGTAACCACCGAAGCTGAAGGTATCGTATGCGGCCAAAGCGTACACCGCAATGAATTTGGTATCAACAAAGGTACCTATTGGAGTCCCCAGGGAAACCTGCTCGCTTTCTACCGGATGGATGAGAGCATGGTAACACAATATCCATTGGTAGACATCACAGCACGCATAGGTGAACTGAATAATGTACGTTACCCTATGGCAGGCATGACAAGCCATAAAGTAACGGTAGGCATCTATAACACCGAAACACAGAAAACGGTCTATCTGAACACAGGTGATCCCACAGACCGTTATTTTACCAATATCAGTTGGGCTCCGGATGCCAAAAGCATCTATCTTATCGAATTGAACCGCGACCAGAATCATGCCAAACTATGCCAATACAACACCGAGACCGGTGAATTAATGGCTACTCTCTTTGAGGAAACGCATCCCAAATACGTAGAACCTCAACACCCCATCGTATTCCTGCCATGGGACAACAACAAGTTTATCTACCAAAGCCAGCGTGACGGATTCAATCATCTCTATCTATACAATGTAAAAGGAGAATTGCTGAAGCAACTGACCCAAGGCGAATGGTTGGTACAACAAGTATTAGGATTCAACCGGCAGACGCAGCACGTCATTATTCAGAGTACCGAAACTTCTCCTCTACAAAGCAATATTTACTCTGTCAGTCTGAAGGACTGTAAACGAAGCCTTTTAGGAAACTCTGAAGGAATTCATTCGGCACAGCTATCCGGCTTTATGGGTACGCATCTCATTGACAAATCTTCTTCGCCCACTTGCCCCCGTAGCATAAAGATAATGTCTGCCAACCCGAAAAAACATCGGGAATATACACTGCTTACAGCAGAAGATCCGTTCAAGGGCTTCACTATGCCAAATATAGAAACCGGTACCATCAAGGCGGCCGACGGCGTGACCGACCTCTACTACCGCCTTGTGAAACCCGCAGACTTCGACCCGGCAAAGAAATACCCCACCATCATCTATGTATATGGCGGTCCGCACGCACAGATGGTCACCGGTGGCTGGCAAAACGGTGCACGCGGCTGGGACATCTACATGGCAAACAAAGGTTATATCATGTTCACCCTTGATAATCGCGGAAGCGATAACCGTGGTCTTGAATTTGAAAATGTCACCTTCCGCCATCTCGGCATCGAAGAAGGAAAAGACCAGGTGAAAGGTGTGGAATTCCTGAAAAGCCTGCCTTACGTAGACGGTAACCGCATCGGTGTACACGGATGGAGCTTTGGCGGACACATGACTACAGCCCTGATGCTCCGCTATCCGGAGATATTCAAAGTAGGTGTTGCAGGCGGGCCGGTTATTGACTGGGGATATTATGAAATTATGTACGGAGAACGCTACATGGATACGCCGCAAAGCAATCCGGAAGGTTATGAACAATGCAACCTGAAGAATCTGGCAGGCAACCTGAAAGGACATCTATTACTGATTCACGATGACCATGACGATACCTGTGTGCCACAACACACACTTTCGTTCATAAAAGCTTGTGTGGATGCACGTACGTATCCCGATTTATTCATCTATCCCACGCATAAGCACAATGTCATAGGACGTGACCGGGTACATCTGCATGAGAAGATAACACGGTATTTTGAAGACAATTTATAAAATAAAATAGAAGCAATAAATTAAACGAAATATAAAGATGAAGATATTATTATTAGGAAGCGGCGGCCGCGAGCACGCTCTGGCATGGAAAATAGCCCAAAGCCCGAAAGTAGAGAAACTTTTTATCGCCCCCGGTAATGCCGGTACCAGTGCAGTAGGCGAGAATGTAGCTATCAAAGCTACCGACTTCACTGCCCTGAAAACTTTCGCCCTGAAAGAAAAAGTAGATATGATTGTGGTAGGTCCCGAAGATCCGTTGGTAGAAGGTATCTACGACAACTTTACCGGAGACGCCGCCACACAACATATCGCCATCATCGGCCCTACTGCCAAGGGTGCCCAGTTGGAAGGCAGCAAGGAGTTTGCCAAGGGTTTCATGGAACGCCATGGCATCCCCACCGCCCGCTACAAAAGCATCAATGCCGAAAATCTGGAAGAAGGACTCGCTTTCCTTGAAACCCTTGAAGCACCCTATGTGCTGAAAGCCGACGGTCTTTGCGCAGGAAAAGGCGTACTGATCCTTCCTACACTCGAAGAAGCCAAAAAGGAACTGAAAGAAATGCTTGGTGGTATGTTCGGTCAGGCCAGTGCCACGGTAGTTATCGAAGAATTCCTCAGCGGCATCGAGTGCTCCGTATTTGTGCTGACAGACAGCAAGAACTATAAAGTGCTGCCCGTTGCCAAAGATTACAAACGCATCGGCGAAGGTGACAAAGGTCTGAATACCGGTGGTATGGGAAGCGTGACTCCCGTTCCTTTTGCCGACGAGGTATTTATGGAAAAAGTGCGTACCCGTATCATTGAGCCCACTATCCGCGGACTGCAAGAAGAAGACATCCTTTACAAAGGTTTCATCTTCCTCGGACTGATCCGTGTGAAAGGCGAACCGATGGTCATAGAATATAATGTCCGCATGGGAGACCCCGAAACAGAAAGCGTCATGCTACGTGTACAGAGCGACTTCGTGGAACTTCTGGAAGGTGTACGCGACGTGAACCTCGATACAAAGACATTGACAATGGACTCGCGTACGGCTGCTTGCGTCATGCTCGTCAGCGGCGGATATCCCGAAGCTTACGAGAAAGGTAAAGTAATGACCGGATTTGAAGAAGCTGCCGCTACAGACAGTATTCTCTTCCATGCCGGAACAGCAATGAAAGACGGCCAGGTGGCAACAAACGGCGGACGCGTGATTGCCGTATGTTCGTATGGTGAAACCAAAGAAGAAGCCCTTGCCAAGAGTTATAAAGTTGCGGAAATGATTCAATTCGACAAGAAATATTTCCGCCGTGACATCGGCTTCGACCTTTAAAAGAGTGATAAGGTGATAGAGTGATAGGGTGATATTATCACTTTATCACCCTATCACCTTACCACAATTAATATTATGATACGAAGTAAACGACTACAGAACCGGATCACAGCGGGACGTTTCACACTGCCCGCTGCCATCCTCTTGTCACTATTCTGCTGGATACTGACCTCTATTCTATTGCCTGAAGTTCCGGTAATAAAAAGTAATTATCCCCTGTGGGATACTATCATAGATGGGTATATTCCGGCATGGGCAAGTATACCTTTAAGTTTCATCTTTTATGGCATCATCGGTTACTTCCTGATAGAACTAAACAATACTTTTGCCATCATCCGCATGCGGGCATCTGTACAAACGGCCATTTATTTCCTGTTTATATCCGTTTGTCCGGCCCTGCATCCTGTTTATGCCGGAGACTTTGCCTCGATAGCATTTCTTATATCCCTGTTCTTCCTGTTCAAGGGTTACCAACATCCCCGTCCGGCAAGCACCATGTTCTATTCGTTCCTCTTTATCGGGTTGGGTAGTCTGTTCTTCCCGCAACTGACACTGTTTATTCCCCTCTACTGGATAGGTGCATACGGTTTCCAGGCACTCACTCCAAAGAGTTTTTTCAGCAGTCTGGTCGGTTGGACTTTACCCTACTGGTTTCTATTGGGGCATGCTTACTTCTACGATGAAATGGACTTATTTTACCAGCCTTTCATCGAACTGGCAACATTCCACCCTATCAATCTATGGGACTTCCCCTTGTGGGAAATAGCTACATTGGGCTATCTGTTCGTATTATACCTGGTCAGTTCCATCCACTGTCTGGTGGCAGGTTACGAAGATAAGATACGTACCCGCAGTTATCTGCATTTTCTTATTTTTCTGAGTTTCTGCATCTTTGTCTATATCCTGTTGCAACCGGTTTTGACGGTTCATCTCCTGCCTCTGCTGCTGATAGGTGTCAGTATCCTGACAGGACATTTCGTGGTGCTGACGAACAGTCGGGCTTCCAATGTGTTTTTCATTTGTGCTCTCGCAGGGCTTATACTTTTATTCGGATTTAATATATGGACGCTTTTGTAGGTTCACTGGTTCAACTCCTGATAGACTGGGGCTATTTCGGCCTTTTCATCTCCGCTTTACTGGCGGGAAGCATCATTCCGTTCAGTTCGGAACTGGTAATGATAGCACTGGTAAAAGTGGGGTTGAATCCTGCCATATGTGTCCTCTCTGCTACATTGGGGAACACAATAGGCGGTATGACGTGCTACTACATGGGGCGTTTGGGTAAGATAGACTGGATAGAGAAATATTTTAAAGTAAAAAAGGAGAAAGTAGACAAGATGCAAGCTTTCCTGCAAGGAAAAGGTGCTCTGATGGCTTTCTTTGCATTCCTGCCTTTTGTGGGCGAGGCAATAGCCATTGCGCTGGGTTTCATGCGTAGCAATGTATGGTTGACTACCTCATCCATGTTTGCCGGAAAGCTGGTACGATACATCCTGATGCTGTTGGCATTGCAAGGAGTAATATCAATGTTTTAAGAGTTATGAAACGAATTATAGAACATACGGAAGATGGAAGTGCAACGCTGTTTGTACCGGAACTGAATGAACATTACCATTCGGTGAAAGGAGCGCGTACAGAGTCGCAACACATCTTTATAGATATGGGGTTGAAAGCTTCGGCCGCACCCCAGCCGCATGTTCTGGAAATAGGTTTCGGTACCGGGCTGAATGCCCTGCTTACACTGGAAGCTGCCGAACAAGAAAAGCGTCCCGTACACTATACCGGTATTGAACTTTATCCTCTTACTTGGGAAGAAGTTGATGCATTGGGATATAGTGACAACCCGTTATTTAAGCAATTACATACTGCACCGTGGGAAGAGGATGTGAAAATATCCACGTACTTCACTCTGCGAAAAGTACAGGCAGATGCAAACACTAACACCTTATCACTAAATCCTGATCTCGTTTATTTCGATGCCTTCGCCCCCGAAAAGCAACCTGAAATGTGGAACGAGCAGCTATTTCACTCACTTTACGTATCTATGAATACAGGGGGCATATTAACGACGTATTGCGCCAAAGGTGTTATCCGCCGTATGTTGCAAGCTGTCGGCTTTCTTGTGGAGCGCCTTCCGGGGCCTCCGGGTGGAAAACGGGAAATACTGAGAGCAACCAAGAGAACAAACAACTAAGTTATAACGAATATTGGAAACCATAAATATAATAAAGAAATGAAACGAACATTCCTGTACATCCTCGCTGCTTTGCTTGCCATGTCTTGCAAGAACAACAGCGTTCAAAATAAGAATGAAGACGATAAACCCGTCATCACTGTTACCATCGAACCGTTACGCTACTTCACCGAAGCCATTGCAGGAGATAACTTCAACGTTGTCAGCATGGTACCCAAAGGTAGCAGTCCGGAAACGTACGATCCTACTCCGCAACAACTTGTCGATCTTGCCAAGAGTAAAGCTTACTTCCGCATCGGTTATATCGGTTTTGAACAAACCTGGATGGATAAGCTGACAGATAACGCGCCGCATTTGCAGTTTTTCGATACTTCCCGCGGTATCGATTTGATTTTTGATTCCTCTCACGTCCACCACCATCACGGCGACGACGAAGCGCATGCCCACGATTCTATCCAGGAAGATGAACACCACATCCTCGGTGTAGAACCACATATCTGGAGTTCCGCTTACAACGCGCAAATTATTGCCGGAAATATTGTAAACGCCCTGTGCACCATCGACAAGAATAATGAAGAAACTTACATGGAGCGTTATAAAAACCTCTGTAATCAGATAGAACATACCGACAGCCTTATCTGCCACATGCTCTCTGCCCCCAATGCGGACCGTGCCTTTATGATTTATCATCCGGCATTGTCCTACTTTGCACGCGACTACGGTTTACATCAGATTTCTATTGAAGAAGATGGAAAAGAGCCCTCTCCCTCCCATCTCAAAAACCTGATAGATACCTGCAAGGAGGAAAAGGTACGCGTCATCTTCGTACAACCTGAATTCGACCGCCGCAATGCAGAAATCATAGCTAAACAAACAGGTACGAAGGTAGTTCCTATCAATCCGCTTTCTTACGATTGGGAAGAAGAGATGTTGAACATTGCCAGGGAACTGGTCGTTAAGAAGTAATCGGAGACTGTAAAATAGAGTAAAGAAATGAGTACGCCCCTTATCGAAATAAAAAATCTCAGCGCCGGTTATGATAGCCGTACAGTGCTGCGTAATGTAAACCTCACCGTTTACGACCGGGATTTTCTGGGCATCATCGGCCCCAACGGTGGCGGAAAAACAACGCTCATCAAGTGTATTCTTGGCCTGCTGAAACCTACAACAGGAGAAATTTTATATAGTGATAAGCGATCCGTGGCAAGTGACAAGCAGAGAGGCACAGCGCAACGCCCGGCACTGACTACCAATCGCTCCGTTCTAAAAATGGGGTATTTGCCTCAATACAATAGCATTGACCGTAAATTTCCTATAACAGTGGAAGAAGTGATTCTTTCAGGACTCAGTTCACAAAAGTCACTGATTTCACGCTTCACTGCGACGCATCGGGAAAAAGCCCGGCAAGTGATTGCCCGCATGGGATTGGAAGGTCTGGAAAAACGTGCTATCGGTGCATTGAGTGGCGGACAATTGCAACGTGCCCTACTGGGACGTGCCATCATTTCCGATCCGGCACTTGTTGTCCTCGACGAACCCAGTACGTATATAGACAAGCGCTTCGAAGCCCGGCTTTACGAATTGCTGGCTGAAATTAACCATGATTGCGCCATCATTCTTGTTAGCCATGACATCGGCACAGTACTGCAACAGGTGAAATCCATCGCTTGCGTGAATGAGACGCTGGACTACCATCCCGACACGGGTGTAAGCGAAGAATGGCTGGAACGGAACTTCAATTGCCCGATAGAACTGCTGGGACATGGAGCTCTGCCGCATCGCATATTGGCGGAACATAAGCACGGAGATGGATGTGGATGTTGTAACTCTTGAAACTTTTCTCTACAAAAAATCAATGTATATCTTTTAACCTATCCTAATAAATATGCCTTACCTCCACAGTTTTAGCAGTTAAATCACTATATTTGCGCCCGTGTACGCTAAAATACAGAGATATAACTTAAAAACATAACGAATTATTTCCGAATGAAACAGTACAGAACCGTAAACAACCTCGTAGGTTGGATTACTTTCATCATTGCAGCCACGGTCTACTGCATGACTATAGAACCGACTGCAAGCTTTTGGGACTGCCCGGAGTTTATCACTACCGGCTACAAACTGGAAGTAGGACACCCACCCGGAGCACCTTTCTTCATGCTGGTAGCTAACCTCTTTTCACAATTTGCTTCAGACCCGAGCACCGTTGCTAAAATGGTGAATTATATGAGTGCACTGATGAGTGGTGCTTGTATCCTGTTCCTGTTCTGGAGCATCACGCATCTGGTACGCAAACTTGTGGCTACAGATGAAAATAATATTACTAAAGGACAGTTGATTACCATCATGGGTAGCGGTCTGGTAGGTGCACTGGCATATACATTCAGTGATACTTTCTGGTTCAGTGCCGTTGAAGGTGAAGTTTATGCATTCTCTTCTCTCTTCACAGCCGTTGTATTCTGGCTGATACTGAAATGGGAAGATGTAGCTAACGAACCGCACAGCGACCGTTGGCTTATCCTGATCGCATATCTGACCGGATTGAGTATTGGTGTACACTTGCTGAACTTGCTTTGTTTACCCGCCATCGTGCTGGTTTACTACTACAAGAAAGTGCCAAATGCAAATGCCAAAGGCTCATTGCTGGCATTACTTGCTTCCGGCATTTTAGTAGCTGTCGTACTCTATGGTATGGTACCGGGTATTGTAAAAGTAGGCGGCTGGTTCGAACTGTTCTTCGTAAATACGTTAGGAATGTCCTTCAACAGTGGTGTAATGGTTTATATCATTGTGCTGGCAGGCTCCATTATCTGGGGTATATACGAAAGCTACACGGAGAAAAACAAGATGCGCATGGCCATCTCCTTCGTGTTGACTATCGCCCTGTTGGGTATCCCATTCTACGGACACGGAACAAGTGCTGTAGTAATAGGTATTATAGTTATCGCTTTCCTGTTCTTCTATCTCAGTCCGAAGATGCAGGCAAGCATGAAAGAGAAATATCGCATTTCCGCGCGTACGCTGAACACATCATTGCTTTGTACAATGATGATCGTCATCGGATATTCTTCTTATGCCATCATCGTGATCCGCTCTACAGCCAATACGCCGATGGACCAGAACTCACCTGAAGATATCTTCACGCTGGGTGAATATCTGGGACGCGAACAATACGGAACCCGTCCGTTGTTCTACGGACAAGCATTCTCTTCTAAAGTTGCCCTTGATGTGAAAGACGGTTATTGCGAACCGCGCGTTTCATATAGTGGTACCAAATTTATCCGCAAAGAAAAAGCTACGCCCGATGAAAAGGATAGCTATATCGAAATTCCCGGACGTATCGAATACGAATATGCTCAGAACATGCTTTTCCCGCGCATGTACAGCAGTCAGCACGCCAGGGAATATCAAGCTTGGGTAGACATAAAAGGTAATGACATTCCTTACGACCAATGCGGACAAATGGTGATGGTGAATATGCCTACACAGTGGGAAAATATCAAGTTCTTCTTCACCTACCAACTCAACTGGATGTATTGGCGCTATTTCATGTGGAACTTCGCCGGACGCCAGAACGATCTGCAGGGTAGTGGAGAAATTGAACATGGCAACTGGATCACAGGAATTTCGTTCATCGATAACTTCCTGGTAGGCGACCAAAGCCTGTTGCCACAAGAGTTGCAAAACAATAAGGGACACAACGTCTTCTACTGTCTGCCTTTGTTGCTCGGTATCATTGGCCTGTTATGGCAGGCATACCGTGGACAAAAGGGCATCCAGCAATTCTGGGTGGTGTTCT
>USSR01000212.1 GCA_900557355.1 uncultured Bacteroides sp. | reverse complement strand
ATCATTCTGCTTTTCTGAAACGGGGTGCACGTTATGCATTCCTGTTCGATTTGAAGGTTACGGACTATAAAGGTTGGGCACGTGGTTTGAAGAAAGCCGGATATGCTACTGATCCCTCTTATGCGAACCGTCTGATAACGATTATAGAGGATTATGAACTTTATAAGTATGACAGTCGCGGTATGAGTAATCGTGAAAACCGTAATTGGGAGAAAGAACTGAAGAAGAAACCCTGGCTGGCTAATCCGCATCAGGTATATATAGCTAATGATATAGCCTATGTCGTAGCTCGTGACGGCGATACTTTCCGCTTATTGGGCAAGGAGTTCGATATCAGTTGGAAGAAGCTTGTGAAGTACAATGACCTGCATAAGGATTATACGTTGGAGGCGGGTGATATCATCTATCTGAAAGGTAAGAAAAAGAAAGCTTCTAAGCGGCATACTGTTTACATCGTGAAAGATGGCGACTCCATGCATACCATCTCGCAAAAGTACGGTATACGGTTGAAGAACCTGTATAAGATGAACCGGAAAGATGATGAATATATTCCTGAAGTGGGAGATAGGTTGAGGCTGAGATAACAGGCATTTCTGATTGGCATAAAAGGGGAATAGAATCTACTTGCTACGGATTAGATTCTATTCCACTAATTATTAATCTCCGTACCGCATCCAACTAATAATTAATTTCCTAATTATTATTCTTACAATATCTGTTGTAAGAAACTTATATAATTATTGTATGATACTTTTATATCTGTTGTAAGAAAGAAAAATATTTGTGGTAAGAATAGTTTTTAGTATCCGTGATATTAGTTTGTAGGCACTCCGATATTAGTTTCTAGTATCTTCGAAATTAGCTTTTAGTATCTTTGAAATTAGCTTGCTTCGTTGCCATTCAAAGGCTTATTGATTTATCCGAAAATGTACAGGGTGTTCGATATCGGACACCCTTCTTTTTTCTCTATCTTCTTGTTTTCAGCTATTTACGTTTTTGGCACGCATTTAGTATATATAAATAATGTGAATAATATGCCTGTTCGTTTTTGAAAGCGGGCGAAGGCTGAAAACTTATAAAATAATAAATAACTCAATATTCAACATGGACAGAGAAATACCAAAAGCAGTGCGTAACAAAGAACGCAACAAGAAAATTATCCGTTACGGAGGCATCGGCGTGGCAAGTATAGTCGTTATCAGCGTACTCATTTCATTGATGCGTACGGGAGTGAAAGCAAAAGACCTGGTACTTTCCACAGTAGATAAAGGCACGATTGAAGTCAGTGTAAGTGCATCCGGAAAAGTGGTACCGGCTTTCGAGGAGATTATCAACTCTCCTATCAATACCCGTATCGTCGAGATATATAAGAAAGGTGGCGATAGTGTGGATGTAGGTACGCCGATCTTGAAACTTGACTTGCAAAGTGTAGAGACAGACTATAAAAAATTGTTAGACGAAGAGCAGATGCGCAGCTACAAATTGGATCAGTTGCGCGTGAACAACCAGACCAAACTGAACGACCTGTCTATGAAGATTAAGGTTTCCGCCATGCAGTTGAATCGCAAGAAAGTGGAGTTGCGTAATGAGCAATATCTTGATAGCCTGGGTTCGGGAACTACGGATAAAGTGCGCCAAGCAGAACTTAGCTATAACGTAGCCCAGTTGGAATACGAACAACTGAAACAACAATATGATAATGAGAAAGAAGTGCTTGCTGCCGAATATAAAGTTCAGGAGTTGGATTTCAGCATCTTCCGCAAAGGTCTTGCCGAGATGAAGCGAACGCTGGATGATGCACAGGTTCGTTCTCCGCGCAAAGCTATCCTTACCTATATTAATAACCAGATCGGTGCACAGGTTTCTCAGGGAAGCCAGCTTGCCGTGATTTCTGATCTTAGCCATTTCAAGGTGGAAGGTGAAATAGCAGATACGTATGGTGACCGTGTGGCCGCCGGTGGCAAAGCGATTGTGAAGATTGGCAGTGAGAAACTGGAAGGTACGGTCAGCAGTGTGACGCCGTTGTCAAAAAACGGAGTGATTTCTTTCACTGTACAACTGAATGAGGATAATAACCGTCGTTTGCGTTCGGGATTGAAGACGGATGTATATGTGATGAATGCCGTGAAAGAAGATGTGATGCGTATCACCAATGCTTCTTATTATGTAGGACGTGGCGAGTATGATCTCTTTGTGTGTGACTCTGATAAAGAAATCGTGAAACGTAAAGTGCAACTGGGTGATAGCAACTTTGAGTTTGTTGAAGTTATCAGTGGCTTGCAGCCGGGTGACCAGGTGGTGGTGAGCGACATGAGCCAGTATAAAAATAAGAATAAACTGAAGTTGAATTAGCTACAAGCTACGAGTTACAAGTACCTTTTGGGGTGAGGGTTGCAGCAACTCGTAGCTTGTAACTTATAGCTTGAAAATAAGAAAGATATGTTGAGGATATATTTGAAGCAAGCGTGGAGTCTGCTGAAAGAAAATCCGTTGGTTAGCGGACTTTCTATTGCCGGAACAGCATTGGCTATAACTGCTGTAATGATGATTATTCTTGTGATACAGGTGCGCCTGGCAGAGTATGCACCGGAGACAGAGCGCAGTCGTATGTTGCACATAATTGCAACCCGTTCTTTCATGAAAAGTAATGATGGGAACTGGAATAATGGAGGAATGGGAAAACGTGTGGTACGTGAGCTTTTCTATAATCTGAAAACCCCGCAGGAGGTGAGTGGCTATACCCGTAACACGGTATCCGTTAGTTCCGTTGCCAAACGTACCTTTACAAAATACCGGGCTACCTATACAGACGAACGTTTTTGGAAAATATTCGATTACACATTTCTGAATGGCGCTCCTTTTACATGCGAAGACAATGAAAGTGGCATTCGTAAGGCAGTTATCAGTGAGAAACTGGCACGCCGCCTCTTCGGTAAGACGGAGGTAAAGGGACAGAGATTACTTGTTAATCGGACAGAATACACGGTATGTGGTGTGGTGAAAGATGTACCTCGTACTGCCCGTTACGCCTATTCGGATGTATGGTTGCCCTATAATTCGAGTGCTGCTATGGAGACGGCTGCCAATGTGTATGAGGGGCTGGTAGGTCCTTTTAATGTTGTGATGCTGGCACATGACACCGATGATTTTACTGCTATCCGTACAGAGGTGGATAAGGTTACCAAACAACTGAATACGAATACGTCGGAATATGCTGTCAGTTTCTTTAACGGACCGATGACTAATCTGGATCTGTTGGTTACCAATAATAGCGGTTTTGTTAATGAAATTCCCTATAGCAATTGGGTTTTGCAACAAGGCAGTTTCATGTTTTTCCTATTGCTGCTTCCGGCGCTCAATATGATTGGCATTACACTGGCTAACTTTCGTAAACGGCGTGCAGAGATAGGTGTTCGTAAAGCGTTTGGAGCGAGTGCAGGTAATGTTTTCCGTCAGGTCCTCGATGAGAATCTCATAATTACTTTCATCGGTGGTATATTCGGACTGATGTTCTCCATCGGTGTCTTGTTACTGACACGTGACATCTTCTTTCCGTCAGGTACGGAATTCAACGCGGAGATGCTGATACGTCCGGAAACATTTCTGGTGACTTTGCTTTTCATCTTCCTGCTGAACCTGCTATGTGCCGGCATTCCTGCCTGGCGTGCCGGAAAGTATAACATTGTCAAATCGTTGAACAATCAAGAATAAACCATGATACGTCATCTTATCACTCTGATATGGAACCAGCGCAAACAGAATGGCTGGATATTTGCCGAACTGGCATTGGTTTTACTGGCTGTCTTTATGATTACGGATGGCGGGTATAGTAAATACACTCTTTATAATGAGCCTTTAGGTTATAACATCGATCGTTGCTGGCGGCTTCATCTGGAGGAAATGGAATCTGATAACGAAGGTTATACAGGCGAGGACGAGCGTGGAGCCAAATGTTGGGAACGTATCACGGAATTGACTCGACGACTGATGAATACCGGTGAGGTGGAGGCTGTGGGATGCAGCTTTTACAGTTGCCCCTACAGTCAGGGAAATTCGTGGACGAGCGTTGAACCGGCAGGTGCGGATAGCGTCAATGCTTATTCGGAATCTTTGCACCGCCAACTGGGTGATGTCGGTTTCTTTGAAGTTTTCGGCATTCATGACGTGAATGGAAAACATATCCGCGAACTGGAAAATCCGGCAAAAGATGAGGTTATCCTGACGGAGAAGGTAGCGCAGAAATTTTTCGGTGGGAAGGAACCGCGCGGGCGGTTGGTAAATACCGGCGAATTGGACGGGACGCCTGTACTGGCTGTTGCCCCTACTATTCGTGAGAATGATTTTGAACCGGCTACTCCCACGTTTTATATCAAAGCTTCCGGTTCTACGATGGAGGAGCTTTTCGAGTGGTATCGTCCTTCTTCATTGGAATATTCGCTACGCATGAAGCGTGACATGACACAGACTGAGATGGAAGAATGGCTTGCTTCTTTGGGTGAACGGTTGACGTCCGGCAATATCTATGTAAATGCTGTAACAGGTTTTAAAGAAATGCGTGCCGATCGTATAGATTATGTGATAACGGATTGGCAAATGGTACAACTCATTGTCGCCTTCTTGTTGCTGAATGTGTTTTTCGGCGTTACCGGGACTTTCTGGATGCGTACACAGGCACGCCGTTCGGAAACGGGATTTCGTATGGCTGTCGGTGCGTCGAAGGGGCGGGTTGTATTCTGGCTCAATACGGAGGGATTATTAATTCTGTTACTGGCGTTGATTCCTATCATTATTATCGTGTTCAATTTCCATCACATGGATTTATTGAGTACTAAAGTTCCTTATACGGCAGGTCGCTGGATTGTAGATTTTGCTATTTCATTGGGAACTCTCGCAATGATGATTGTATTGGGCATTGCGGTGCCGGCACGCTGGATTATGAAAGAGCAACCGGCGGAAGCATTGCATCACGAGTAGACAAATAACTTAATATATTCAGGGATGGTAAAAATCTATTTGAAGCAAGCATGGGTCTTGTTGAAGCAGAATCCGCTTTTCAGTACCCTTTATATAGTCGGTACAGGGCTGGCTATTGCTATGACCATGATTGTTGCTGTGATTTACTATGTTAAAGTAGCTCCGGTTTATCCGGAGGTGAATCGCATGCAAACGCTTTATCTGACTTCTGCAAGATTTCAAAAAGGAACGGAGCAGAATAAACAGACTTTTCAATGGGCCGTTTCCTATCAGGCATTACAAGAGTGGTTTTATCCGTTGAAGAATGCTGAGGTCGTTTCGGGGTTCATGAATAACAGGTCAGATGACAATTATATTCAACCGGTCGACCGCAGTGGGGATTTTACAGTAAGTTTAAAGTTGGTTGACCCGAATTTCTTTCGCATCTATCCATTTAATTTTTCGGAAGGTAAGCCTTTTACTACGTTCGACCTTGAAAGCGGTATCTGTACGGCTGTCATAACAGAAGAATTGGCTCGTCGTCTGTTTGACACGGCCGAAGGTGTGGTGGGACGCTCATTCAGTTTGGATTATGTCAATTATCGCGTTTGTGGTGTTGTGCGTAGTGCAAGTTATCTGACTTCGGATTCATACGCTCAAGTCTATATTCCTTATAGTGTAATTCCTAAATATCGTGACTCCAATTATGGAATACCTTATTTAGGTGCATTTGGTGTTACTTTTCTTGTAAAGGACGATACGCAAGCCGAAGCGTTGCGTGCCGAAATTCAGGAAATTGTACGTAAGGAAAATCTGTTGCATGCGGATGAATGGCAGGTGAATCTTTGGGAACAACCTACTTCCCATTTGCAGCGATTGTTTAAACCTTATCCTAGTATGACAACCGGTGCATGGGCACAGATACGTTATCTCCTTTTAATATTGCTGGTGCTCCTGCTGGTTCCTGCCTTGAATTTGAGCGGAATGATAGCGAGCCGTATGGAAAGCCGCTTGTCGGAGATGGGAGTGCGTAAGTCATTCGGTGCCGACCGTGGCGGATTACTTTCACAAGTGATGTGGGAGAACCTCTTATTGACATTGTTGGGTGGTGTATTGGGATTATTGTTGGCGTGGTTCGCCCTGTATACTTGTCGTGAGTGGGTATTTATGATATTGGAAGACTGGGCCGAACCGGTTCCGGAAGGAGTGAATGTGCTGGTTTCCGGTGAGGTGCTGTTTGCTCCGATAGTATTTGCTGTTGCTCTTTTGTTCTGTATCTTGCTGAATTTATTATCAGCATTGATTCCGGCATGGTATGCATTACGGAAGCCGATTGTGTATTCATTGAATGAAAAAAGATAAAGACTATGCTGAAACTTATATTAAAGAACCTGTGGGCACGCCGTCGCCGTAATGTCTGGTTACTGGCGGAATTGATTCTGGTCAGTATTGTTACGTGGATTATCCTTGATCCGGTTATCGTGACGACGTATGACCGCAGTATTCCTTTAGGTTATGACACCGACCGCCTTTGTCTTGTTACTCTCAGTACCTTGCAGTCACAAGCGCCCGGTTATGATGAAGAGGCTGAGGATTCGGCCATGATTATGAAATCTTACTTCAATCTGACGCGATTGGTTAAGGACTATCCCGGCGTAGAATCGGCTACTCCGGTATTGGGT
Source organism: uncultured Bacteroides sp. (assembly GCA_900557355.1). Taxonomy (GTDB): domain Bacteria; phylum Bacteroidota; class Bacteroidia; order Bacteroidales; family Bacteroidaceae; genus Bacteroides. The sequence goes on along the minus strand of USSR01000212.1, from coordinate 3,148 downwards.
TTCGCTTATCCCAATTCTATGGGGAATGCCAATACATCTATTCGTGCGGAAGGTGACACATTGGATTTGCCGGTAATGATTATGGAATTTATACCTCATACGAATTTCTTCGAAACTTATGGTTTTCGTTCCGGACGAGGCAGGACACCGGCCGAATTATCGGACTATGACTATACGGAAAATGACATCGTAATGACTGAAAATACGGCTGAACATTTGTTCCACACTAAAAATGCGGGTAATAAGCGTTGTTGGTCTAAAGGGGGGAATGATACAATTTATTCGCCGGTTATTGGTGTAGTGGGAAACTTTAAGGCAACCAGTGATTCTCGTCCGGCTCCTGTCATTTTTCGTCCTTTGATATCTATCGATATGGAAGATGCTTACGATGATATGCGGATATTGCTTCGTCTGAAAGAAAATGTGAGTATGAAGCGTTTCTTGCATGATTTTCAACCGTGGATGGTGAAAGAGTTGCGGGCCGGTAATCTTTTTGCCCGTAACGTCCGGTCTTATGAAGCATTGATAACGAAAAATGAGTCTTATGATGTTACGCCGATGTATCGGCGTAATCTGGCAATGGCGGCATTCTTTTTAATTAATCTTTGCTTGGGTGTTATCGGTACTTTTTGGTTACAGACACGTACTCGCCGCGAAGAAGTGGGAGTGATGCTTTCCTTTGGCGGTACGCCGGGATATATTGTCCTTTTGTTGATGGGTGAAGGAGCGGTGTTGACGTTTGTAGCTGCACTGGCGGGCTGCTTGCTTTATTTGCAATATGCTGTCAAAGAAGGATTGGAGAGAGGTAACAACTGGAGGCAGATTATTGATGAATGTTGGATCACGGATTTCACGCAGCATTTTCTTATCGTCTCATTCATCGTTTTCTTTATCCTGTTGGCGGTGGTATTGATCGGAATCTATATTCCTGCTCGTAAGATTAGTCGTATTCCACCGACAGAAGCATTACGTGATGAATAAATAAAACACAATATTATGATTAAACTTTATCTGAAACAAGCTTGGACGCTGATAAAGCAGCATCGTCTCTTTACCGGCATCTATGTGGTGGGTACAGGGCTTTCAATAGCTCTTGTCATGACAATGTTCATCATCTTTTATGTGAAGTTTGCGCCTATATATCCCGAATATAATCGCAACCGGATGATCGTATTGAAAATGATGAAATCTTATCCTAAGGATGATGATAAGAGTTGGAACTGCTCCAGCGTCAGTTACGATGTGGTGAAAATGTTACAAGAATTGCCGCACTTGGACGCTATCGGTGCCGCGTCAGGCAGCTATCGAGAATATTACGTGGAAGTTCCTGACAATAATGAGCCTATTGGCATTACTCCGCTTTATGCCGATGCAGGATTTTGGCAGGTCTTTACCTTTCGTTTTCTGTATGGAAAGCCTTTCACACAAGCGGATATCGATGCGAAACGCAGGGAAGTGGTAGTTCCGGTAAGTCTGGCAAGGAGGCTGTTTGCTGCAGATGATGTGGTGGGCAGACGCTTTAAGATGGATGCGCAGGAATACCGGGTTTGCGGTGTGGTAGAGGATGTTTCTGCTGCTACGCCTTCTACCGTGGGAGATTTATGGATGCCAATAACGCTTAACTCTTGGATTAAGTCGGACAATTCCGAAAAGTTGGTTGGTAGTGCGGATATATATATGACGGCTCCCACTGCTACCGACAAAGAAGCTTTGAAGGAAGAAGTGCGTGAGGTTTTTCGGAAATTTAATCTTGCTGCTCCTAAATATATGAATGACCTTATGGGACAACCCGATGACTACTGGGCCAGCACATTCCGTGTAAATTCTTGCGGAGCCCCTGACCTGGCATCCGAGTTGAGGGGATATCTTTATATGTTGCTTGCTCTGCTTTTCATCCCTGCCATGAATCTGAGCGGCATGATGTCTTCGCGCATGGACGAACGCCTTTCCGAGTTGGGAGTACGCAAAACATACGGTGCTACCAACGGAAGCCTCATAAGGCAAGTGTTGTGGGAGAATCTTCTGCTCACCTGTATCGGTGGTTTGCTTGGCTTGCTAATTTCTTATCTGATAGTGCTGACGGCAAGCGATTGGATACTGACCCTGTTCGACAGTTATACGGATGCCGGGAAGACTCCTTTCCTCTCGTTTGAGATGCTATTTAATCCGATGGTTTTCTGTACGGCATTCGGACTTTGTGTGCTGTTGAACCTCATTTCTGCACTTATTCCTGCAATATGGGCATTGCGCCGCAACATTATTCAATCGTTGAACTCTAAACGTTAAGATGCTATGATAAAGATAATAAGACACCAGTTATGGAATCAGCGCCGGCAAAATGGGTGGATATTTGTGGAATTAGTCATCGTGAGCTTTTTCCTCTGGACGGTAATTGATCCTATTTATGTGCTGACTTCCAATCTTGCCCTTGACCCCGGTTATGATGAAGAACGGGCATACGCGCTTTATATGGATTATTATGATGAACTGCATGGTAAGTTTGACAAGGCACAAGATAGTGTTGCCATCAGGCAGGAAAATCTTTATCGCATTACCCGTTTGGTAAAGAATTGTCCCGAAGTGGAAAGTTTTGCCTTGGTGACTAATGCTAGTTTCCCAAATTGTAATTCGTGGAATGGCGGACAATACTTCAATGACACACTGAAGGTGCATTCGCAGTATTACCAGTTTGTGCAGGCAGAGGGTGGCGATGTATTCCGTACATTCGGCATGAAAGATGCCAAGAGTGGGCAGATCATGTCTTTGCCCGAAGACTGTGCTGCCCGTGAGGGAGTGTTTGTATCCGAACGTATGGCAAAGGAGCTTTTTGGCACTGCAGATGCAGTGGGCAAGAGGGTGCGATATGGCGACAGTACTTTCCATGAGGTGATGGGGGTGTTGCAGGACTATAAACATCGGATTAATGAACAGCCGGGTAACCTGTTGATACAAGTGAATGGCAAGATTCCAAACCATAACTGGATTCAACGGATGTATATGGTCACTTTCCGGTTAAAGCAGAATGTGGATGTTGCTGTTTTTGAGAAGCGCTTCAAGGCGGAAGTGGTTCCACAACTCAATGTCGGTAATTTCTATTTCACGAAGTTGGGACGCTTCGCTGATATTCGTCGTCAATATGAAAATGAAA
>USSR01000211.1 GCA_900557355.1 uncultured Bacteroides sp. | reverse complement strand
CCCCGGTAAGCCTTTGTGCCAGATGGCACCATGTGCCTGTGCGGCATCTTCTATGATTTTTAGTCCGTAGCGGTTAGCCAGATCGTATATTCCTTGCACATCGGCTAAACGTCCATATAGATGGACTGGTAATATGGCACGCGTACGAGGGGTAATCAGTGATTCTGCATAGGTGAGGTCTATGTTGCATGTTTCAAAGGCAGGTTCACAGAGCACTGGTCTCAGTCCGGCACGGATGATAGAGAGTATGGTTGCGATGTATGTATTGGCAGGGACGATTATTTCATCTCCGGCATCCATGACTCCCAATTCACGGTAAGCAAGAAATATTAATGTAAGAGCATCCAGCCCATTTCCTGTACTTACACAATGAACTGTACCGCAGTAGGCTGCGAATTCTTGCTCAAAACGAGCCGTCGCCTCTCCATACAGGTACCATCCCGAATGGGAAACACGTAGTAAGGCATCCGACAGTTCAGGCTCAAAGGAAGCATTGATCTTTTGCAGGTCTAAATACTTTATCATAATTTCAATTCGTAAACGTCATACATGATTGCTCTTGCACCGAAACCTTCCTTCTGGAAAAGTAATCCTTCATTCAATATTTGTCCGCCTTGTTCGGTGGAAATGCCGAAGTCGAAGTAACGCTTTTGTTCATAGCGGCTGTATATCAGTTTGTGGAAAAGCAGGTCGAGTGCTCCGCATTTCTTTCCTTGTGTGGAAGCGGCAATGTATTGCACGTGGGCCACTTTTTCGGTTTCGTATATTACGCAACCGCCCAGTGTTTCAGTTCCGTCGCATACTCGGAAAAGGGAAATCTGACGGGGAAAGTTTTTGTGCAGTCGGGTGATTTCTTCCAGTGAATGTACCGGGGCAACGCAATATCGTTCATGTAGGTTTTCTTCCAATATCGACCAAAAAGAGGCGAAGTCCTCGTCTTCTGTGATTGTCAATGCACAGGCTTGTGCCTTTTTTAGTTGGCGACGGCGCAGGGTGCGGAAAGGTAGACGGTCATCCAGTGGAATTACGGATGAGATGCTACGTGCTGTAAGTTGTGCGCCCAGACGAACGAGGATATATAAATCTTCTTCCGCCGGATAGCGGTGATAAATGTGCGGAATAGCCCGATACACCACTGATTGTACGCCGCACTCCGTATGTAAATAATTCAGGGCGGTGCGGAACGCACTTTCGGCTTGTACTAAGGTAATAGAGGCGGAGAGGAGTATTCCTCCATAAGTCAGTCCCTGATGGGAATAAAAGCAATCACCGGAAAGGTTGCCGGGAAGCAAGGCTGTTAATTTCTGATTGCAATAAATCAGTAGGGAACAATCCTGAAAACGCTCGGCATGATAGTCCATATAGTCGCGTTGTAACAGGAATGTACCGTTCTTGGAATGGCGCACGAAGCGGTCCCAGTGTTCTTTTTCTTCTGCCGAGTAGCGGACTATGTGCCAGTTTTGATCGGTTACCATGCTTATTCCCATGTATCTGCTTGTTTAATACTTGATAAGTAACGTAAATTTCGTTGGTTTATTATATGTTTGGGGATATTCAGTGTGAAGATGGTTCATAAACCGTACCTTAACCGTATCTCAATCGTATCTCAACCCTACTTGCTCCATACTTTCTCCAGCCAGAAGTATCTCTGACCGAAGAAATCCCGGATTTGGTACGGAGCAAGTATATCTCGTGTACAGCCTGAAGAAGTGTAATCTGTTTGACGTGGAAATATCTCGAAACTTAAAAATGTGCCTGAAAATGAAAAAGCTCATTCTTTTTCTTCCCGTCAGGATGGGATAAGAAAGACAATTCGTTATATTTGTAGCAATTTAAAAAACAAACGAAATGAAAAGAATGACTTTGAAATTTATCCCTGCCGTACTTTTGGTAGCTGTATTCTTGCTAAGCTCTTGTAGTTCTGCATATAAGGTGACGAAGGCGGAGGGGACGATGGTGGCGGTTGACTCTACCTGGGATGTAAATCCTGATGCTGAAGCGATAGCATTGCTTGCTCCCTATAAGGCGAAGGTTGACAGTATCATGCTCCGTGTGGTAGGTACTGCAGAAGTAAGCATGGACAAAGGAGCGCCTGAAAGTCTGCTTTCTAATCTGGTAGCGGATGTTCTACGTAATGCAGCCGGACAAGTATTGGGTAAGCCTGCCGATATGGGATTAATAAATATGGGTGGCTTGCGTAATGTATTGACTGAAGGTCCTATTACCTGCGAAAATATTTATGAGATATTGCCTTTCGAAAATTCTCTTTGTGTATTGACCATGAAAGGAGTTTATCTGAAAGAATTGTTCAATAATATTGCAGCATGTCACGGGCAAGGTGTCAGTGGGATGCAGCTTCTGATAACAAAAGACGGAAAACTATTGGAAGGCACGGTTGCAGGCTATCCGATAGAGGATGAACAGCTTTATACAATTGCTACCATTGATTATCTGGCAGACGGAAACGATGGTATGACTGCCCTGCCGCAAGCTGAGAAACGTGAATGTCCGGATGGGGCTACTTTGCGTGGTTTGTTTATGGACTATGTGGAGCAACAGACTACTGCCGGAAAGAAGATTACTTCCCGTATGGAAGGCAGGATAACTGTGAAAGATGAGTAATCCAGTTTCGCAAGAGCATAATCATAAATTATAAATCATGAAACGATATATTCTTTTATTGATGGCAGTTTGCTGCCTATTTTCGATATCCGCACAGCAATCGACTAAAGAGATACCTGTAGAGCCTCTCTGCCTGGTAGCTCCTGACTCTGCCCAGAAAACCAAACAACTGGTGATTCTGCAAACAAGTGATACGCACAGCCGTATTGAACCCATTGCTGTGAATGCTGCCGACCGCTATGCCGGTATGGGTGGAACGGTGCGCCGGGCTACCTTTATTAAGGAAGCGCGTAAAATAAACCCCAACCTGTTACTGTTTGATTGCGGAGATATTTCCCAAGGAACTCCTTACTACAATTTGTTTCAGGGAGAAGTTGAAGTAAAGATGATGAATCTTATGGGCTATGATGCCATGACAATAGGTAATCATGAATTTGATTTCGGCCTGGAAAATATGGCACGTCTGTTCCGCATGGCAAATTTCCCGGTGGTATGTTCCAATTATGATGTGACAGGTACAGTGCTGGAAGGCTTGGTGAAACCCTATACTACCTTTTACCGCAATGGGTTGAAGATAGGTGTATTTGGTCTTGCTCCGAAGATGGAAGGCTTGGTGCAGGCTGATAAATGTGAAGGTGTGGTTTATAATGATCCGATAGAAGCAGCACAGAAAATGGCGGACTTGCTGAAGAATGAGGAAGGTTGTGATGTAGTCATTTGTTTGTCGCACCTCGGTTATCAACTTAAAAATGCTCCTTGTGACGAAGAACTGGCACAGAAAACGAACCATATTGATGCCATTCTGGGCGGACATACTCATACCTTTATGAAGGAACCGGCTGTTTACTTGAATAAAGACGGCCAGAATGTATCAGTGATGCATGCCGGGAAAAATGGAATTTATGTTGGTATGTTGAAACTAACACTTGCGGAAGAATAAATATCCCAATCATCTAAATAGTAAAAAAAATGAAGAGACCTATTCTCTTATTGTTTGTTGCCCTTTTGTGGGGGGGCGCAGGATTGCTTCATGCCCAGGCAGAGGTATCTTTTCTCCCTTCAGCGGCAGATGCCCGTTGCAAACAGTGGGTAGATTCTGTATATTCCGGTTTGAATCTGCAGGAAAAAGTAGGACAGTTGATTGTTACCACCTTTCCTGCCAAAGTGGATAAACAGAAGAAGAAACAGATACGCGATCTGGTTAAGAAATATAAGATAGGAGGTCTGCTGTTTGCTGAAGGTACACCGGAAGAGCAGGCTATACTGACGAATATTGCCCAGAAGAATTCTAAAGTTCCCGTTATGATTACTTTCGATGGTGAGTGGGGACTCTCTATGCGCCTGGAAGGTACGCCTTATTTCCCGAAGAATGCTGCACTTGGCTGTATTGAAGACAACCATCTGATTTATGAATACGGGCGTGAAGTGGCACGGGAATTTCGTGAGCTGGGTGTTCATGTGAATTTTGCACCGGATGCGGATGTCAATACCAATCCTCTGAACCCGGTAATTCATGTACGCTCTTTCGGGGAAGACCCGAAGAAGGTGGCTGAAAAGGTGGTCGCTTATAGTCGTGGACTGGAAAGTGGCGGTGTGTTGTCCGTGAGCAAACACTTCCCTGGGCACGGAGATACGGATGTGGACTCGCATAAAGGATTACCGTCACTATGTTATAACCGCGAACGCCTGGATAGTGTGGAACTGTATCCTTTTAAGGAAATGATACGTGCCGGCTTGGGTGGGGTAATGGTTGGTCATCTGCAGGTACCTGTGCTGGAACCGGATGCTATCACGGCTTCTTCACTTTCCGGAAATGTGGTGACCGGATTATTGAAAAATGAAATGGGCTTTCAGGGATTGGTGTTTACGGATGCATTGGATATGAAGGGAGTTTCATCTGTGCCCCAAGTTACTACAAAAGCCTTGCTTGCAGGAAATGATATGGTGCTGGTGCAGTATAATACTGAAAATGCTGTGCAGGAGGTGCTGAATGCGGTGAAAGACGGTGTTCTTTCGGAGAAGGTTGTAGAAGAGAAATGTCGTAAGATACTTACTTATAAATATCTGTTGGGTTTACGTCAGCCGCGTCCGCAGTTGCAGGTTAGCGGAATGAGTTATCGTATCCATACAGATGAAGCCAAGGCACTGGTAACGCGACTTCGCCAGGCTGCTGTTACGGTGCTGGGTAATCATTTTGGAGCATTACCGTTGACACCTGTCGGCGACACTCCGATTGCACTGTTGAGTGTGGTCGAAGGTAAAGACAGCATCTTCATTGCTGAGATGAAGAAATTATCACCTGTTCCTGTAGAGTGTTTTCATTTGACGGGGGAGATGGGTGAAGATGAACTCCATGAATTGGCACGCAAACTGGCGAATTATCGTCGGGTTGTAATCAGTATATCAGGTAAAGATACAGATGCACTTGCTTATGCCGATTTTCTGGCAGGATTGAATTTACCCGCCCCCATAATATATGCTTTCTTTACGTCCTATCGTGCTATGCAACCTTTAGTTCCTGCTTTGAATCAGGCCAGTGCTGTGGTGTTGGGACATTCGTCGGAAGCGGATATTCAGCAATATGTAGCGGGTGTGATATTTGCTAAAGTCCCTGCTCAGGGAAAGCTTTCCATGAGCATCGGTAATCTCTATCAGGCCGGTGAGGGAAGTGTGATTACTCCGGGGATGAAGCCGGGACGTATTATTCCTGAAGATTTGGGAATGAAGTCTAATGAGTTGCACCGTATCGATGCGATTGTCAAGGGCGGATTGGCTGCCGGAGCCTATCCCGGTTGTCAGGTGCTGGTGTTGAAAGATGGTCAGACGGTATATGATAAGTGTTTCGGTACTCATTCAGATAAAGACACCACTGCTGTACGCCCTACAGATATGTTCGACCTTGCTTCTTTGACGAAGACTACTGCAACACTGCTTGCCGTGATGAAACTGTATGATACGGGTAAGTTGAAGCTGACGGATAAAGCATCCCAGTATTTGCCGATCTTGCGGAATACTAATAAGAAGAATATTACAATAAAGGATTTGCTTCTTCATGAGTCCGGTCTGCCTCCTTATATTCGTTTCTATCTGGAGGCCATCGACCCGAATTCGGTGCATGGCCCGTATGCTCAAAGTTGGGTGGATGAGTGGCATCGCACGCAGGTCAGTGAACATAGCTATTATTGTTCAAGCTTTAAGTTTAAGAAAGGCTTGGTAGCTGAAAAAGAATCATCTGCTTACAACTTGCATGTAGCTGACAAAATGTGGCTGAACAAGAGTTTTAAGAATACCATCTTGCAAAAGATTGCCCGGTGTGATATGGACAGCAAGCGGTATGTGTACAGTGATCTTGGCTTTATCCTGTTGCAGCAGGTGGTAGAGGCTATAGCTAAGTTGCCAATGGACCTTTATCTGGCTAAAGAGTTTTATGCACCTATGGGGTTACAGCGTACCATGTATCTGCCCTTATTAAGATACTCCAAACAAGAGATTATGCCTACGGTCGCGAATGATTTCCTGCGCCGTCAGGATTTATGCGGCTATGTGCACGATGAGGCTGCCGCTTGTATGGGTGGCATTTCCGGCAATGCAGGTTTATTCTCTACAGCGACGGAAGTTGCGAAGATATACCAGATGATGCTGAATGGGGGAGAATGGAACGGTAAACGTTATTTGAGTGAGGCGACTTGTCGTTTATTCACTACGGAGGCCTCTGCTATCAGCCGTAGAGGATTAGGCTTTGACAAACCTAACTTGAAGGATTTGAAGAACAGTCCTTGTGCTCCTTCGGCTATCGGTGCTGTTTACGGACATACCGGCTTTACGGGTACTTGTGCTTGGGTAGATCCTGAACATGGGACGGTGTATGTTTTCCTCAGTAACCGCTTGTGCCCCAATGTGTGGAATACAAAACTGACTGAGATGAATATCCGTACAAATATACAAGAAGCGATTTATAAAAGCCTGAAATAGTCTGGGCATAGAAATAATGATGATGAAAAAACTATTCCTATTCTTTTTGATGATATACAGTTGTTGTGTCCGCTTTGATGCTCAGGCACACCATCTGTCGGTACCACAATCTCCTGTACCTTCTGTTGAACCTATTATGATACGATCTGTTTCCAATGATGAACGATGCCGGCAGTGGGTGGATTCGGTACTCAACAGGATGAATCTGAAAGAACGTATCGGACAATTATTCATTTATACTATTGCTCCTCAGCAAGATAAGGCAAACCGGGATTTGCTACGTAAAGTTGTGGATGGCTACAAAGTGGGCGGCCTGCTCTTTTCCGGTGGATTGATGGAAAACCAGGCGATACTGACCAATGAAGCACAGAAGATGGCAGATGTTCCGTTGATGATAACCTTTGACGGCGAATGGGGACTTTCCATGCGCTTGCGAGGTACACCGGTATTTCCCCGAAATATGATTCTGGGCTGTATACAAAATGACAGTCTGCTTTATGAATATGGTCGTGAGATGGCCCGGCAATGTCGGGAACTCGGTGTGCAGGTTAACTTTGCTCCGGTGGCGGACGTGAATATCAACCCGAAGAACCCGGTTATCAATACCCGTTCGTTTGGAGAAAGTCCTGCTAATGTGGCCGATAAAGTAATAGCCTATGCCCGTGGACTGGAAGAAGGTGGCGTACTTTCCGTGAGCAAGCATTTTCCAGGTCATGGTGATACGGATGTGGACTCGCATCATTCGTTGCCGAAGTTGACTTTTTCTCGTGCACGTTTGGATAGCGTGGAGTTATATCCGTTTAAGAAAGCCATTCAGGCCGGGCTATCCGGTATGATGGTGGGACATTTAGAGGTACCGGTACTTGAATCGAAACGAGGAGTGCCTTCTTCACTTTCCCGTAGCGTGGTGCATGATTTGCTGACACAAGAGATGAAGTTCCAAGGGTTGGTATTTACGGATGCATTGGCTATGAAAGGTGTTTCTGTCAATAACGCGAGTATTTGTTTGCAGGCATTGAAAGCGGGGCATGATTTGTTGCTTGTGCCCAGACGAATTAAAGAAGAAGTGGATGCTATACTGGATGCTGTGAAAAACGGTGAATTGACGGAGGCGGAGATTGAGGCAAAATGCCGGAAGGTACTTACTTATAAATATGCTCTTGGATTATCAAAGAAACCTTTTGTGCGTCTTTCGGGGTTAAGTAACCGTATCAATACAGCACACACTCGTGACCTGATAAGGCGTCTGAATCAGGAGGCGATTACCGTACTGAAGAATAAAAACGATGTGCTTCCGTTGGATACAGATATCCGGGAGATAGCTGTGCTCAATGTAGGTGATGCAAAAGAAATACAACCGTTCCTGAAAGAACTCTCCGAATATATCCATCCTGCCGGTTTAAAAGGAGTACCCGCCGTCTTTCAATTGAAGAAAGAGTTGCCGGCGGCTGCACGTAAGCAGTTGCGTGATTCACTGTCACAGTATAAACGAATCCTTGTTTGTGTGACGGAACACCGCTTGTCACCTTATCAGACCTTCTTTGGAGAATTTGTTCCTGATGTTCCAACAGCTTATCTGTTCTTTATACCCGGTAAGCAAATGTTGCAGATACGTCGGGCGGTATCAGCTGCTAATGCTGTAGTACTTGCACATTCATCGAATGACGACGTACAGTGTCAGGTAGCCAGAATACTGTATGCCGATGCAACGGCAAACGGACGTCTGTCGGCAAGTATCAGTGACTTGTTTGCGGCGGGGGACGGACGGACCATTACTCCGAAAACACCGCGTCACTTTGTGCCCGATGAACATGGAATGAATTCCCGTCTGTTGACTCGCATTGATGAAATAGCGAGAGAAGGCATTAAAGAAGGTGCTTATCCCGGTTGTCAAATTGTGATATTGAAAGACGGAAAGGAAATGTATAATAAGGCCTTTGGAACACATACCTGGCCAGGTGTTATGGGTACTTCTGCCAAAAAACTTTCTACGACCAATATCCCCGGCGCTGCTTTACCGGTATCTCCGACAGATGTTTATGATCTGGCTTCGCTGACAAAGACTACGGCAACATTGCTTGCTGTCATGAAGCTGTATGACAAAGGACGTTTGAATCTTACCGATCGTGTGTCGGATTATCTGCCCTGGCTGCAAGATACGGATAAAAAAGATATTACGGTCCGCCAATTGCTGTTGCATGAATCCGGATTACCTTCTACATTGTTGTTCTATCAGGAAGCCATTGATAAAGAAAGCTATGCAGGAACTCTTTTCAAAGCAAGACCGGATGCCGCACATTCTGTGCAGATAGGTGTTCGTACCTGGGCTAATCCGAAGTTTAGGTTCCAGAAAGGGTTGACTTCTAAAGTGCGGACGGCAGAGCATACCTTACAAGTTGCCGATAGCTTATGGCTGAATCGTTCCTTTAAAGAAGTCTATCAACAAACGATTGTGAAGGCACCGTTGCGCGATCGCTGTTATCGGTATAGCTGTGTAGGTTTCATCCTGTTGCAGCAGTTGGTTGAGGCACGTACGGGCATGTCGATGGATGCTTTCCTGGAACAGGAGTTTTATGCTCCGATGGGGTTGAAGCGTACGGGATATTTGCCATTAAAGGGCGCTGCTACAGCAGGAACAGCGTATGCAGGCATTGTATCCGGTAAGCATACTCCTATACCGAAAGCGGAAATCATACCTTCTTCGGTGGATCCATTCTTGCGGAAGACGGTTCTTCAGGGCTTCGTGCATGATGAGTCGGCAGCTTTCCAAGGCGGTGTATCAGGAAATGCCGGTCTATTCTCCAATGCAACGGAAGTGGCTCAGATTTATCAAATGTTGTTGAATGGGGGAGAGTTGGATGGTAAGCGTTATTTAAGTCCGGAAACTTGCCGTGTATTTACTACTACTGTATCCCGCATCAGTCGTCGTGGTCTGGGCTTCGATAAACCTGACCGGCAGAATCCGGCAAAGAGTCCTTGTGCCACGGCTGCGCCTGCTACAGTTTATGGGCATACTGGATTTACAGGTACTTGTGCCTGGGTTGATCCGACGAATGGGCTGGTTTACGTCTTCCTTTGCAATCGCATCTATCCGGATGTATGGAATACGAAACTGATGAAGATGGACATCCGTACACGAATACAGGAGGTGATGTATCAAGCGGTGAAATAGTTACGAGCTACAACAAAGGGAATAGCCCCCCGCTCACGCGGCTA
>USSR01000210.1 GCA_900557355.1 uncultured Bacteroides sp. | reverse complement strand
TTGAGGATATTCGCAACTTCTATTTGGGATATGCCTATGCACAGTTCAAAGACAGACGATATATGGATATTGTCGACGAGAACTTTAATGTAGTCAGGGCACAGTTGGAAAATAAAATGTTGGATCCGACCAGGCGGAATGGTGAACCTATTGAGTTCATCAATGGCTATTCCACTTGGGCAGGTAGCCCGGGAGCCTCTTTGCCTTTCCTGCTGAGTCCTATAGGGAAAATGCTTCGCTTTAGCTCTGATTGGGGAGAAAGCATAGATGTGAAGCATCGCACGGAGAAAGTCATCCATGTGAAACTGAAGAAATACGATGGGTTCATTGATTATGACGGGAACATTGTGTTTTATTTTGCAGAAGACGAGTTTTAGGCATCCATAGTGTGCAGCTGTTTGTGTTGCGTATAGAAAACAAGCAAAGAAGTAATGCTGGCTATACCTACATATTGGTAAAACTACAAACGGTAACACATATTAAGTGTCGTAGTTTGCGTGTTCGGTTTGCGATGCATATCTTCGCGGCATATTCAGAAAATATCTGTAAGAGAAGTGAATAGTAGTAGGAAGAAGAGAGCCGTTGTGGCATGGGTGCTGATTTTGTCGCTCATGCCATTCTTCGTGGTGAAAGCTTTTCATCACCATGAGGAAGGTCATTCCACTTCCTGCTCCCATGCCGATCATCCGCGCCACTCGCCGGACGATTGTGGCATTTGTCACTTCTCTCTTTCTCTTTTCACGGAAGCACAGTCGGTTGACTTCCATTGTATCTTAACGCCCATCCTTTTTGAGCAAGTAGTCTATCAGGATAAGATTGTCTATGCACTGTCTTATTCACATTATTTGCGCGGTCCTCCCACTGCTTGATTACATAGTTCTTTATTTATGCGGAGGCAGGTTTTGAGAGCTTGTCCCCCTCATTGTTCTATTCTAAAAAGATTGTAATCAATGCGTATAGGATTTATTCCGGGCGTGTTAGGGGTGTTATGTACAGCTCTTTCCGCCCATGCGCAAGAATCCGATTCAGTCCGTAATGTAGCTTTGCCTGAAGTAGTGGTGGCGGAAACCTACCAACAACTTCAGAATAAGAAGATTGCACTTACCCTTGAAGTGGCTGACCGGGATTTCTTGCGGAAACATTTTACAGGTAACTTTATGCAGGCGATGGAGAATATTCCGGGCGTGCAAGCTATGGATATCGGTTCGGGCTTTTCTAAACCGATGATCCGGGGAATGGGCTTTAACCGGGTTGCCGTATTGGAGAATGGTATCAAACAAGAAGGGCAGCAGTGGGGAGCAGATCATGGTCTGGAACTCGATGCTTTCAATGTAGATGCCGTGAGTGTGATGAAAGGACCTGCTTCGTTGCTTTATGGCAGCGATGCCATGGGCGGAGTGATTGACATTTTTCCCGTACAGGTTCCGGCAGAGAATATGTTGTTTGGTGATGTAACGCTTTTGGGGAAGTCTGTTAACGAGACTTTCGGCGCTTCGCTGATGTTGGGCATCAAAAAGAATGCCTGGTATACGAAGTTGCGTTATTCCGAACAGCGCTTCGGGGATTACCGTATCCCGGCGGATACGATAATCTATCTGACTCAGAAGATGCCGGTTCATGGTCGTCGGCTGAAGAATACGGCAGGGTGGGAGCGTAATATCAATTTCTTTACCCAATACCAAAAGAAAGGGTATAAGTCGAATTATGCCGTGTCTAATGTATTTCAGAAGACAGGTTTCTTTCCCGGTGCACATGGAATTCCCGATGTGTCGCGTCTGGAAGATGACGGTGATAGCCGGAACATAGAGCTTCCCTATAGTAAAGTGAACCATCTGAAAGTGACTACTCATCAGCAATATGTTTGGGAGAAGTTTATCCTGTCGGGTGATATGGGTTATCAGAATAATCATCGTGAAGAATGGAGTGCATTCCATACCCATTACGGCAGTCAGCCTTTGCCGCAAACAAATCCGGATAAGGAACTGGGTTTTAATCTGAATACTTTCAGCTTTTCTGCGAAAGGGCGGCTTATCGGTTCTTCTTCCTGGGAACATCGGATGGGATGGGATTCTCAGTTTCAGAGAAACACAATTTCAGGCTATTCTTTTCTGCTGCCGGAATATGAGCGTTTTACTACCGGGGTATCCTGGCTTACAACGTATCGTCCGGATAATGTACTTGCTGTTAGTGGAGGTATACGGTATGATTATGGGCGTATACGTGTTTTTGCCCACGATGATCCATATCTGGCAACTTATCTGCAAGAGCAGGGCTATAGTGATGAACAGGTGGAATCCTACCGTTGGAACAGTCGTCGTGTAAACAGAAGCTTCGGAGACTATTCTCTGTCGCTGGGAGTGGTATGGACACCTTCTGTACTGCATCAGCTGAAGGTAAACATTGGGCGGAGCTTCCGTTTGCCGGGTGCGAATGAATTGGCTTCGAATGGGGTACATCATGGTACATTCCGCCACGAACAAGGGGATGCCACACTTTCTTCCGAGCAAGGCTGGCAAATGGATGCTTCTTATCAGTTGAAGTACGGACGATTGTCTCTGTATGTTTCTCCGTTCGTCAACTGGTTCAGCAATTATATCTTTCTGCGCCCTACGGGGGAATGGTCCGTATTACCCCATACAGGACAGATTTATCGATATACACAGACGGAGGCATTGTTTGCAGGAACGGAGGCAGGTGCAGAGGTTCGTATTTCTTCTGCTTTCAGTTATCGCATATCCGGTGAGTATGTCTATACCTATAATTGTGATGAACATATTCCTTTGAGCTTTTCTCCGCCTGCCACTTTGCATAATACGCTGACTTGGCAGAAGAAACATTATATGCTGTATGCCGAATGGCAAAACATAGCCCGTCAAAATAGGGTAGACCGTAACGAAGATCGTACTCCGGGTGCAAACCTTTTCCATATAGGTGGCTCTCTTGATTTACCTGTTGCCGGAAATAAGGTGGAGATTACTCTGACCGTTCGGAACATATTCAATACGCGTTATTACAATCATCTCAGTTTTTACCGCAAAGTGGAGATCCCTGAACCGGGACGAAACTTTCAATTATTAATTAAAGTACCTTTTAAAAAACGATTCAAATGAAAACAAAATTTTATTTCCCGATGATTTTTTCCCTTTTAGTGATGGTTATGTCGTTGTTTACGGCTTGTAGTGATAGTGATAATCCGCTTAGTGATACCACAAAGCCGGTAATTGATCTTAATTCACCCACCGAAGGTCAGGTGCTGGCAATAGGTAGTGAGCACGGTGTGCATTTTGAGATGGAGCTATCGGATGATGTTATGCTAAAATCGTATAAGATAGAGATTCATAATAATTTCGATCATCATTCGCACGATACCCGGGCTACGGGGACTACTGTGGATTTCACTTTTAACAGGTCGTATGATGTGTCGGAACAAAGAACGGCGCATATTCATCACCATGATATCGTGATACCCGCTAATGCTACTCCGGGAGATTATCACCTGATGGTTTATTGTACGGATGCTGCCGGGAATGAAG
This sequence comes from uncultured Bacteroides sp., assembly GCA_900557355.1. GTDB lineage: Bacteria > Bacteroidota > Bacteroidia > Bacteroidales > Bacteroidaceae > Bacteroides. The sequence goes on along the minus strand of USSR01000210.1, from coordinate 6,306 downwards.
CTCATGTTGCACGCAACATAGTGTTAAGTACAATGGGAGGGGATGACGGACATCATAATGATTAGGGGCTAATTACTTCATTACTCACAGTACCTTTTTGCTAAGCCTCCAGTGCTGCATAGTAGCATGATGAATGAAGGAAGTATCCAAGAGGAATTAATAGATTAAGTGTATGGATTTAATATATTAAGTCTTCGAAGCTTGATATCCGGTTCTCTTTTGCTATTTTTGCACTGAAAATTAGGATAAATATGGAAAATCAGAGACCTTTGATATTAATATCCAATGACGATGGAGTCATTGCGAAAGGTATTAGTGAGTTGATAAAGTTTCTCCGTCCGTTGGGAGAAATCGTAGTAATGGCGCCGGATGCACCGCGTTCGGGCAATGCGAGCGCGCTGACAGTGACCGAACCTATTCATTATCAGTTGGTACGTAAAGATGTAGGACTTACGATTTACAAATGTTCCGGTTCTCCGGTAGACTGTGTGAAGCTTGCCTTCCATACAGTGCTCGACCGCAAACCGGATTTGGTAGTCGGCGGTATCAATCATGGAGATAATTCTGCTGTGAATGTACACTATTCCGGTACGATGGGAGTGGTAATTGAAGGTTGCCTCAAAGGAGTTCCCTCTATTGGTTACTCTCTTTGCTGTCATGATCCGAACCCTGATTTTGAACCTTCGGGACCTTATATCCGCGAGATTGCCCGTCAGGTTCTGGAAAAAGGACTGCCACCGTTGACTTGTCTCAATGTGAACTTCCCCAATGTAAAAGAGCTGAAAGGTGTTAAAGTGTGTGAGCAATCCAAAGGACAATGGACGAATGAATGGGAAAACTTTGCACATCGTGGCGATACTCATTATTATTGGCTGACTGGTGAATTCCAGAATACGGACCCTGATAATGAGAAGAACGACCATTGGGCACTCGATAACGGCTATGTAGCCATCACTCCAACTACGGTGGATGTTACGGCTTACAATCTTATTGATGAGTTACAATCTTGGTTTTAATTCAATTGACAACTGTCAATAGATATGAAGTATTATTTGATTGTCGGTGAAGCTTCCGGTGACCTGCACGCGTCTCATCTGATGGCTGCTTTGAAAGTAGAAGACCCACAGGCGGAATTCCGCTTTTTCGGGGGAGACTTGATGGCGGCAGTTGGCGGAACGATGGTGAAGCATTATAAGGAGTTGGCATATATGGGATTTATCCCTGTGTTGCTGCACCTGCGTACCATCTTTGCCAATATGAAGCGATGCAAGGAAGATATAGTTGCCTGGCAGCCCGATGTGGTGATATTGGTGGATTATCCCGGTTTCAACCTGAGTATTGCCAAGTTCTTGCGTGCGAAGACACATATCCCTGTTTATTACTATATCTCTCCGAAGATATGGGCTTGGAAAGAATACCGCATCAAGAATATCAAACGGGATGTGGATGAATTATTTTCTATTCTACCGTTCGAGGTGGAATTCTTTGAAGACAAACATCACTACCCGATACATTATGTAGGTAATCCTACGGTAGATGAGGTGACCCTCTTCCGTGCAGAGCACCCTGAAACCTTTGACGGCTTTGTTCGTGAAAACAACTTGGACTCTAAGCCGATCATCGCTTTGCTGGCAGGTAGCCGGAAGCAGGAAATAAAGGATAATCTGCCCGATATGATTCGGGCAGCTTCCGCTTTTCCGGAATACCAGTTGGTTTTGGCTGGTGCACCCGGTATTTCTCCCGATTATTATCACGAATATGTAGGTGATGCGAAGGTGAAGATCCTTTTTGGTCAGACCTACCGCCTGCTACAACAAGCTGAGGCGGCGTTAGTGACTTCGGGGACTGCTACATTGGAGACTGCTTTATTCCGGGTGCCGCAAGCTGTTTGTTATCATACGCCGATAGGAAAAGTCATCTCTTTCCTGCGCCGCCATATACTGACGGTGAAGTACATTTCGCTGGTAAATCTGATTGCGAACCGTGAAGTAGTGAAGGAGCTGGTAGCTGATACAATGACAGTTGAACAAGCACGTGCCGAACTGGAACGTATTTTATATGATAAAGATTATCGGCAGCGAATGCTTGATGGATATGAATACATGGCGGCACGCTTGGGTGATGCAGGTGCTCCGAAGCGGGCGGCAAAAAAGATGGTACGCTTACTACGAAAGTAATTCTTCTTACATAATGAAACCTCTTTGGTTTCAAAAGACCATAAAATTGTTAAAAGTGATAAAGCCGGTGCAGTAATAGCCCGGCTTTCGTATTTTATAGTCAGAACATGCGATATTTTATGAACTAAACAATTATTACGGTAACAAACAAGAGGACTTTAATTATGAAGAAATTACATTGGTTATTTATGATGATGTGCCTGGCGGTGCTACCTGCCTTGCAGTCATGCGATGATCTCGACAGCGGATACTCAATCGGGGACTTTTCTTATCCGAACTGGGCTACTATACGTGTCAAGGGGAATGCTTTCTATATGGAGAGTGATACTTGGGGAACACTTTGGCCTATCAATACGGATATGGGCTGGTATCAGCCAGTAGACGGACAACGTGTGGTTACGGTGTTCAATCCTATTTACGATAATTATGAAGGATATGATCATGCTGTGAAGATATTACGTCTGGAGCATGCCCTGACGAAAGTAGTGGAACCGTTGACTGCTGAGAATGAGGAAGAATATGGTAATGATCCGGTACTGATTTATAAGGGAGACCTGACGGTCAGTGGTGGTTATATGAATATTGTCTTTATGCAGAACTTGCCGAAGGATCCTGATACGAAACATCGTATCAGTCTGGTGCAACCTGCTGAAGCTACAGCAGATGCAGTGAGTGAAGATGACGGATATCTCCATCTTGAACTTCGTTATAATAACTACGGTGATGTAAGTGGACGCCGTGCCGCCGGATTAGTTTCTTTCAATCTGAAAGAGGTATTGACTCCTGAGATGAAGGGTATCAAGCTGAAACTTAATTCGGAAGTGAATAAAGAAGTAGAAATAGTATTTGAAAAACAATCAAGTAATGCTGAAGAAGCTTCGAACTTAGATTTCTCAAAGATGCAATTGAAGTAGAGTAAAGTGTTTTGTGTGAAGCCGGGTGAATGTGAATTCCTCCGGCTTTTTTATTTTATAACAAGGTCAATACATAGAGGTAGACCACTGCCGCGGGGATTGCTAGTAAAGCGCTGTCGAAGCGGTCGAGCATTCCTCCGTGCCCGGGCAGGATATGTCCCGAGTCTTTAATACCTAACTGGCGTTTCATCAGTGATTCCGTCAGGTCTCCCCATGTGCCGAATATAACAACGATCAATGCCAGTCCTGCCCATTGCCAAACAGGCATGAATGGGAAGTAGTGTGCAAATACAAATGAAGAGGCTATAGAGAATACACCACCACCGATGCTTCCTTCCCAAGATTTCTTAGGGGAAATGCGTTCGAATAGGCGATGCTTGCCAATCAGGGAACCTACACAGTAAGCACCTGTATCGCTCAACCATATAAATACGAAGATGGAAAGCGGCAGGATAGGGTTATAGGTCACACTGCTTTCTGTAGGGTTATATTGGAAAGCCAATACATTGAGCAGCGCAAACGGCAATGCCACATATAGCTGGCTCAGCATGGAAAAAGCCCAGTTGCCGATGGGATTCTTCTTTTTCAGGTAAAGTTCCGTAATCATCAGGTAAAGCAGTAAAGCCAGATAAGGCAGGAATACCTGTGCTCCGATGGTTGACTGGCAGAACCCCATTACGGCCAGGAAGAGATAAGCGCCTCCAAGGGCGGTGATCGTTTTATTGATTTGTACTTCACTGCTTTGGTTGATCAGGTGCCCAAATTCGTGTACGCTCAGTGCACCGATAATGGTGAACAGGATACCGAATGAAAGGGGGCTGTATAGGATACAGCCCACCAATACTACTACGAATAACACACCTGTGATGGCGCGTTGTAAGAAATTGCTTTTCACGGTAATTCCGTTTTTTAGTTCTTTATTCTTTTGCGGGTTCGGGGCGTTCTACAGAAACTTTAGTTCCTTCTGCGGAAACCTTTGTATTACCGGTTTCATTTCCGCTTTCAACATTGTTTTCCTCTTCCGCTTTTACTTCTTTTTCGCTCTTCGCAGCTTCTTTTGCAGCTGCTTCTTCCGCTTTCTTCAGATCCTCTGAAATCTTATTGGCACTGATCTCCTCCGAACGGGAAGCCCAGGGGCGTTTTCCAAAGATTTCTTCTACATCTTCTGCAAAGATCACTTCTCTGTCTATCAGTAACTGTGACAGTCTTTGGTGTCCGTCCTTATGATCGGAGAGTATCTTTTTGGCACGCTCGTACTGTTCGTTCACCATGTTCTTAACTTCCTCGTCAATCAGTTCGGCAGTCTTTTCACTGTACGGGCGATTGAAAGAATATTCTTCGTTATTGTAATAACAGAGGTTAGGCAGTTTCTCGCTCATACCGAGGTAAGCGATCATACCGAAAGCCTGCTTCGTTACACGTTCCAGGTCATTCATGGCACCGGTTGAAATACGTCCCAGGAATAAGTCCTCAGCAGCACGTCCACCCAGTGTGGCACACATTTCATCAAGCATTTGCTCTTTGGTAGTGATCTGGCGCTCTTCGGGCAGATACCAGGCAGCGCCCAGTGCACGACCACGTGGAACGATGGTCACCTTGATCAGTGGATTGGCATATTCCAGTAACCAAGAGATGGAAGCGTGTCCTGCCTCATGGATAGCAATGGAACGGCGTTCTGCCTCAGTAGTAATTTTCGTTTTCTTTTCCAAACCACCTACGATACGGTCTACGGCATCGAGGAAATCTTGCTTACCTACGAATTTCTTGCCATGACGGGCAGCGATAAGTGCTGCTTCGTTGCAGACATTGGCGATATCAGCACCGGAGAAGCCCGGAGTCTGGCGTGCCAACAAGTCTACGTCTACCGTATTATCTATTTTGATAGGACGCAAGTGTACACCGAATACTTCTTTACGTTCGTTGAGGTCGGGGAGGTCTACATGTATCTGACGGTCAAAACGTCCAGCACGCAGCAAAGCCTTGTCCAGTACGTCTACACGGTTGGTAGCAGCCAGGATGATTACACCACTGTTGGAACCGAAACCGTCCATTTCAGTTAATAACTGGTTCAAAGTGTTTTCGCGTTCGTCGTTACCACCCATTGCGGCAGCTTTGGCACGGGCACGTCCTACGGCATCAATTTCATCGATAAACACGATACAGGGCGCTTTTTCCTTTGCCTGGCGGAACAAGTCGCGCACACGGGACGCACCTACACCGACAAACATTTCTACGAAGTCGGAACCGGCCAGTGAGAAGAACGGTACATTGGCTTCACCTGCCACAGCTTTGGCAAGCAGGGTCTTACCTGTTCCCGGAGGGCCTACAAGCAGAGCGCCTTTGGGAATCTTGCCACCCAGGTCTGTGTATTTCTGCGGTTCTTTCAGGAATTCTACAATTTCTTCCACCTCCTGTTTGGCTTCGGCAAGTCCTGCTACATCCTTGAAAGTGATTTTTATAGGAGCTCCTTTTTCAAACAGTTGGGCGCGTGACTTACCGACATTGAATATGCCGCCACCGCCGCCACTGCCACCACCACTCAGGCGGCGTGACATGAAAATCCAGAAACCAATCAGGAAAGCGATAGGCAGAATCTGCCACAGCACTACGCCGAAGTAGTTCCGCTTCTTTTCGTAATTGATGGAACCGTCGAAATGCTGTTCGTCTCTTTCCTTTTGCAGAAAGTCTCCCAGACTCTCGCGAGAGGGGGCTTCGGTAGTAATCATAGGATTCCTGCCTACCCGGCTGGAGTCTGCCTGGAATACATTCTTCACATATTGCGGCTTAATATACGCTTCTACCGAGTTATCATCGTAACCGATGATTTTACTCATGTAACCATTGCGTACATATTGCTGGAATTCGTCATAAGATATGTTTTTCGTACCTGTACTATTCTCGTTGGTCAGGTACAAGCCCAGAAGCATCATGGCTATGATCATATACAGCCAGTTCAGGTTGAACTTGGGCATATTGACCTTATTGGGCTTTTTGTTAGCGTTATTATTATTGTCCATAGGGCTTATTAATCAATATCAGGTATTCGGGTTAATTTGGCGTCGGCCCAGAGATGTTCCAGGTTGTAGAAGTCTCTCGTTTCAGGCAGGAAAACGTGAACCAGTATGTCTGAGTAGTCCATTGCTACCCATTCGGCATTGCGCAACCCGTCTATCGCAAATGGCTTACTGTTGGCACCTTTGCGTGTAAATTCTCAA
>USSR01000209.1 GCA_900557355.1 uncultured Bacteroides sp. | reverse complement strand
GCTTGCCTCACTAATAGATGTTACAAGCAATAAGTTGCAAGCATTCATGAGCAAATTAACTTCAATTCTTTTATACCCTTTCAATTCTATCAATTTGCAATTACCCGCCAGCGCAATACACTTCTTAGCCCAAAGAGGATTTTTCACCGGATTATCAAAACGGCCTGCAAACAACACATAAATATCTTTTGTATTCCAGTTTAATCGTTTTCTTGCCTCCACCATATCCATCGGTTTAAATACAGAAAGATTCACTCCACAAGGCACAACAGAGTAGTTTTTCTTTTTATATCCGACCCTATCAGGCATGCTCTTCAAAACAAAAATATTATATTTAGATAGGTACATTGCTAGTCTTGATAAGCAACGAATCATTGTACTCGATTGAATATCAGAACCATGAAAGGTTGTAACCACCGGCACTTTCCTTTGCAAATTTGCTAATAAGCCGCACAATCCGTAATGTGCATGAATCAAATCCGGTTTGCACTCCTCTATTTTTTTTATCAGTTTCTTTCTACAGGACAAATAACCTGTCCACCCCTTACCTATGACACCAAAATATTCCACTTCAGCTCCTTCGTAGGCGATTGAACTACCTTGTTCTATTACAAAAGAAGAAAAGCTACCGGAGTTTTTGTTCGCTACTATTAAAACTTTCATATACTCATAAGCACTCCCTGTATGGCTATAATACCTTGCATGGTATTGTAGTCCACATCGAGTTATATTTTTGATTAATAATTAAATTATTTGGCAATATTTATTAGCAGAAGTGCCATGTTATCAGTTTCCCTTGAAACCGGTATGAGCAGTCACAAACACACGCTTTCCATCATAGAAGGCATCAAAAATGTCTATCATAAATAAAGCTTCTTAAGAGGAAAGAAGATTAGCTACGCTTCATTTGTGTGGAATGAATAGTCACCACGTATAAAGTAGTTTTAGTGAAACGATAAAAAATTCTACATTTGGGATGAGATAAAAAACTATAATATTTTGTTTTAGACGTACTGCGTCTTTCATCAAGAGTTCCTATCTGAGGAAAATGGGATAATGTTTTAATTGTATCATAAGTATCTTTGGCAAAATGCATTTCAGCCGTATATCCCATATTATACGCATACCAAGCAGCTATCTCTTTGAAATTAGCTTGTGCTTTCTTCTGCCACTTTATTTTTAAAGTCCCCATTTCGCAAACATAGCAGCTACTTCTTCATCAGTAGCAACGCCGCTTGCTTCAGACTGTCTAATTTCTTCATCCAACTCCTCTTCTGTAAAACAGCAAGGCATAGTCTTTTCATGAAGCAGTTCAAGACATTCTTGCAACTTCTCCTCATCGTTGGTTTCATCAATAGAAGCTATCAACCTGTTCTTCAGACCCTGAAGATAAGGTGTATTATAAGCTGCTGAGGGTTCGGATACTTTCATGACTTTGTTCCTTTCTTATTTTTTATGACAAAGGACGCTATTTTATTTGTAACACCCAAATCTTTTTAGAAATTATATAGAAGATCATCACCAAACTTTCCAGAGCGCCTTTCCCGCATTCCACATCTCATTTAACTGTAAGCACTCACTGTATGCCTACAATACCGCGCACAACATTGTAGCCCACATTGAGTTATATTTAAGCACTACATTTAGATTTTCTTTTGCTCATTTCTTCATTATTCTTCTTTTAATAATTTCTATATATGTACTCATTTCCTTGAATCTAAGGAACAAGGAAATTCCAAAGTAAACGGTAACAAATAATAAGGTTTGTAACAGAAACATCCAGAAATCGTCTACTGATGTGGCAACCCTAAGGGGAATAAATGCTATAACCGCAGAAACAATGGAAACCAAAACAAACGGAAGTAGGTCCTTAACTTGCATCAATAAGCCATATCCAATATATTTTCCCGTATAGACACCTGCGAACACAAAACATAAATAGTGCCCTATAACGTATGCTGCCAGTAATCCTTCCATCCCAAATCTAATACCCATTGCAATTAGGCAGATACCCGCTAAACGCTGGATCAGCCGAATTTTAAAAGCAATGTTACTTTTACCTATCGCATTCAGTATTTCAGCATTCAATTCCAAAGGAGTCATCACAATCCCTCCAAAACAAAGCACTTGAAAGTAGGATACTGATTGAATCCACTTGGTCGTGAACAGAACAACAAGAAGCGGCTTTGCTACAACTATTGCGCCAAATGTGAGAGGAACAGCTATAAAAGACATACTGCGCATGCACTTACTTGCAGCCTCTCTCAACCGAGGAATATCATTGTTTATCTGCGAGAATGCCGAGAAAGTGACATTGGTAACGACAGAAGCCAAAGTACTTCGAGGTATATCCTCCAATTTTCTTGCCTGATTATAGTAACCTAATGTGGCTACATTGAAGCATTTACCTATTATTAGCGACAAAATATTGCAATATATCGTATTTAACATACGAGTGACAAAAGCTTCGGCACAGAAGCGAAACATGGATTTGAAACGAAAATAATCGAAGGTAAGGGAAGGAGTCCAACACTTTATTCCATAATAACAAAACACTTGTACGATAGCCGTGAGTAATAGTTTGAGTACCAGACTCCACACCCCGGCGCCATAGAATGCAGCTATGATGCCTGCAAGGGTGCCGAAAATTATAGCCAACAGGCTTATTTTTGCCATTTTCTTGAAGTTCAATTGTTTTTTAAGCAAAGCAATATGAACCAGTACCAACGAGTTGAGAAGTACGACTAAACCTTGCACCCTCAAAACATCCTTCAAGATGCTTATTTTATAAAAACCAGCAATCGCAGGAGCTGAAAAGAAGAGCAAAGCATACAATATCGCTGCAAAACAAATATTCCAGACAAAAATAGTAGAACAGTCGCGTTGGTCGACGTCTTGCTTCTGAATAAGCGCATTACCAAAACCTGCATCAACAATAGCTTCCGACAAGCTAATGAAAACCATCAGCATAGCTATTGCACCAAAGTCATTGGGGCTCAGTAATCGGGCAAGTACGAGATTGGAGATAAACAAGAACAATGAAGAGCCAAATCGCTCCATCGCATTCCATAACATTCCGGATATTGTTTTTTCTCTCAGCCCGCTTGCCATATTTTCTTCATTATTCAAGCCGTGCGAATTGTTCACAAGCACGTATCAGGTTTTCTGCGTATTTCAGATGATTATTTTTGTTTATAAAGGAAGTTTTAGTATCTATTTTGCCAATGGATTGAAGCACCTCGTCGTCGCTTTGGATAGTCTTACCCTTGATATAACATACCCTGAAAAAATCAATCAGTCCTTTAAATCGCCCTTCACTATGGGATTCATTTTGCACAGTCGTAAAAATCACGGGAGTATTGAGCCCTAAGCAAGGGAGGGCGCAATGAATTCTGCTAGTCACTACCCATTTTGCGGAAGCATACTTGCAAATAAGTTCTTTGGCCAAAAGCAATTGGTCATCTCGGTTATCCTCACCATCAATTCTTACATTGTGACAAATGTAGTTTGCCCCTATAAAGCAGTCATCCGTAAATTTGGATTTGTATGTCCGGTAGAAACATGCTGATCGCAACAAAGCTTCAATTTTTTTAAAACTATCCGGCAGATTAGGGGTGAAATGAATCCGCTTTGCTATTTTTTTTATACAGTTTGCATGAAATAATAATTCAGGAAGAGCGAACAGTACAGGCAGTAAAGATTTTCTATTTTTCTCATTTTTCACAAACGGGTAATAAGGATCTACGAAATAAACTTCATCTGTTCTGTCGTGACTAGTATATTTCCGTCCCAAAGTCAAGGTTAAACAGGATGAGTAATAAGCATTTACCCCCCCCCCGAATTTGTTAATATTTTTTCAACGGTATTAATATCTCTACATCCTATGGGCTCCCATTTCTTTAGATAGGCTATGCCTTTTTGATTTAGTATCGTATCATAACAACTTGGAGTAATATGGAACGAGATAAACAATGGAATAATATTGTCAGCAGGCATCCATAGTTCAGGATGAGCGGTAAACCATCCATTCATGATTAGTTTTGTTTTATCATTAGGAGTATAGTCTGATAGCTTTTTCAAGTTCACATACTCGGGATTATCGAAATATTGTTCTGCTGCAATTGTTTGAATATAATCACCAATATTCTTATATGTCGAGTTTTCGTTTTTTGAGTAAAGTATTGCTGTCCTCATAAATTATTTTTTATGTTTTATAAAGTTAATAATAAACGTCAATTTTGAACTATACTATCGCAAGTTCCATATCAAACACATCATTGCTACCAAGATAAACCAACCGGAAACTACGATAGCCGGCAATTGATGTCTCACGATGTGGTAATCATATTTGGCCAACATCCAAAAAGCTACCAGATACATCATAGCCATGTGCGGATGAGATAATCGATATTCCAACCCCTTAACGGATATAGCCACTCCTAATGCATTGGCAAGAAAGAAAAATATCAGAGGATAAAGTCTCTTATATTTATGGCGAAAGGCAAAATATACGCCTACAAAAAAAGGAGCGGCAAGCAATGCTCTAAACAAAAGCCCGGAAGCAAAGAAAGGGGTATATTTTACGACCTTCATCATGATAGAGGGGAAGGGGCCGGCAAATGCAGCTAATGAGTCGGCTGCCTGATTTACGATTCCTCCTCCACCTGCCATTTCCATTTTTCGCTCGATAATCGCTTCCGTATCTCCACCCCTCAAATATCTTTCATAAGTCAGTACAAACAATGAACTTGAATAGACTACTATTGATAACAATACTCCAAATATCATGGCGACCAGTCCTTTGGAATACATCAAAACGAGTGTCAATCCCAAAGAGAATAGTAAGAGCAGGGATACAGGGACCCTGAAAAGAAGCATGGACAATGAGAATAACAATGAAAAGACAAGATGTATCCTGTTTTTCCGCCGTAAATAGATATAAAAGAAATAGAAAGCAGCCAGTATCAGGAAGCTTGTCACATTTTCCTTGTTAACACCTACACAATGACGAGCCGTAAATGAAGCGATTGAAAAAGTAAGTGCCGCCATGTAGGCATAGCGCTTGGGCATCAGGCTCCGGCCTATATTGAACATCATCAAAGCTGAAATAGCTCCCATGATGCAACACAAGAAATTTAAGAATAAGATAGACGGTACGATGCGAAATATAGCGGTAACCCATAAAAAAGTTCCACAATCATCAAAACTATTATTTTGAAATAGATACCGGAGGCTTTCAGCAATGCCCATTTTACTCATTCTTAGAGACCCCAGGTAATATCCCATCGCATCCACTTTAGAAAAGACAAAGAAATCCCTATCAATAAACCAGGAAGCCAACTGAAAGAATGTAGCTTCAATGACTAAACAGGTAAGAACAGTAAAAAACAGATTCTGACCGGTAAAAAATCTCTTTCTTTTCTTGTAGGATGCCGTCACCGTAATGGCAAACACCAGGAATGTACCCAAAGACATAAAATGCATTAATAAGAAATCAGGGTTCTTTATTAATACAGCTGTAAAGGAAACATATAGCAATATTCCTATTGTCCAATATGCTGTGATTATTCGCTTTAAAATCATATACCTAATTCAAACTTTCACGTAAAAGATCAATAATCAAATACCTATCTTTATCTTTATAATCTGCCTAATATGACGAGCAAAAGTACCGTCCTTAAAATACAATTCCACAATAGAACTATTCATTCTATATAACATCAGATTAATAGAATGAAAAATAATTTTAAGTTTTTTTCTTCTCAGAATTTCTGCAATTACAGACAAAACACTTATATATCTAACATCATCCTGTTGTAATTTCCCTTTATACGAGTCATTATGTTCTACATACCATTGAAAAGAAGCATCGGCACAAGAAACGCCGGCCATATCTGAAATCGGCAAAAATCCTTCTGTTCTGGTACTCATTTCTATGAAATAATACTTATTATTAAACTTTTTGTATTCTATTCCACCAATTCCTATATATCCAATTTTCCCAAGAAACTCACGAGATATTTTTGATAATTCTTTATTAAACTTTGTAGTTCCGATTGCCATTATTCCGTTTGACTGCATTGTTTTCTCTCCCATACACTCAATAACATCTCCCTTATCGTTCCGAAAGAACGTATAAAACCAGTAAGAGCTGTCATCTCCAGGAATATACTCCTGGCACAATACATTCCCCGCTAATGAGTTCCAAGCCTCACTTTTCATGGCGACAAACTCACCTCTCTCAAGTATTTTATATTTAAAAAGAACAGATTTATGATTTTCAACAGATAACGGTTTCAATATAACAGGGAAAATAAATGTATTTAAGACTGTTTCCACATCATGAATATCATTAATCGAAATATTACGGGGAACAGTCAGTCCATATTTTTCTGCTATACATCCTGAATGATCTTTATAACAAAAAGCTTCAATAATATCAGAAGAAGGCAAACATAAAACTACGACTTGGCTATAATATTCTCTATTTTTATTAATAACCATACAATAAATGTCAGCTGTAAAATACAATAACGGTTTTTCCTTCAATAGATGAGTAAAACGTATTTCACAAAAAGTTTCAAATAAACAATCAATTGTTGAATAGTAAACAGCTGTAATATATTGTGAGCCTTCATATATGCCACAACATTCTTTATCAATGCAAACAACAAATGTTTGAAGACCATTCAATTGGGCATTTTTACAAACAGATAATACGCTGCCAAATGCACCATCCAAAACGATTACAGACTCACACTTCTTATATTCATCCGCAAAATCACTTACAGGCCTTACGTCTTCCATCCCCTCTATTTTAAGAATTTCTTAATAAGAGGATAATACTTCCCCATAAACAATTTCAACCTGACAAAATTCATCGAACCGCATGACAATCCATATCTCGGTATGGCAAAGACATCATCGGACAGTGAGAAATTGTGAGGACGGGTAGAGAAAGCCAACTTGATGGATGTATCGGTCAGCATTTGCATTTCCCGCTCACCAAAATCAAGAACCGGTCGCCCGTTAGGATAAGCGAAGGTCAAGACGGGATGCTGCAATAATCCTTCCAACTGACTGATGGAACCTTTTATTTCATTCATCGATCTTTCAACCGTTTCCCTTGCCAGGAAAGGATGAGTCAGCGTATGGGCTCCTATCTCTACCAAACCTTCTTTATCAATCTGCCGGATTTGCTCCACAGTCATATTCATAGCTGCTTTAGGCTCTACGTGATACAACTTACGATAACGGGATATTATTTCCCACATATTGTCAATCGAGGTCTTATCAAACACAGATTTTATTCCTTCTTCAGAAGTAGGAGTCATATTCAGGAAATCGAATGCTATCTTTTCTAGTTTATCTTCATCATACCCCCTGATCTCCTGAAACCAGAAGTTAACAGCCTCTTCCCGTTTAGCTATTTCCGGCGACACAAAGAATATTGCGGGAACTTTATGCTTTTTCAGAACCGGATAAATCACATCATACGATGTACTGTGTCCGTCGTCCACGGTTATCAGACAGGCATTCCTTAAAGGCGTATGGTTGTAATAATACTCATACAAGTCCCGGGAGCCAACCATTGTATACCTGCTTTTCAGGTACACAACTACCTTCTCGAACCAAACCGGATCGTGAAGTTCATGGAAATTAATTACTTTGTTCATTTTATCGGATGTCCTATTTTCTGCGTGCAAAGACTGCTCCGACTGATTTTCAGCCGGTAACATGTTCTACTAAAGAAAATAGATTTATTGATTTAACTGTTATGACGGGGCAGCATTTTTGAATCCTAATTTGAGGGCTTACAGTTCGCTATCAATTTTATTTTTCCTTAAGAGTTATCAGATTTTCCATATCTGTAATAAAGACTAACGTTCTCTCTATATAAGGTGAAACCTCATCTTCTGTTGCATCATACAAATCGTCATAATCACCAGATTGACGTAATCCAAAAAGCCGAGAAAACAAACGCCCATAACTCTTATCCAAAAGCCCCTTCGCTATAAATTGGGCACCTACCAAATGAATGACACCACTATGAGAACGAGCAGTGAAACCTTTATCTAATAATAATGCAGAAGCCATATGAAATGCAGAATAGTAAAGTCGATTACCTGCCAAATTCCAAAAGCCTAATTTTGCGACTTCTTTAGCCTCATTCAAATTGTCATAAGCTTTCTGCTTGCGATAATCAATAATTGCTTTTTTCTCATCAATACTTAGCATAATTCTATTCCGTCTTGTTCTACATTTCTATAAAAAGGAGAAATATTCCTTTTTAACCAGTCCTTAAAGGTATAAAGGAGCGGATGAATCTGTGCATCAATGTGCCATCCTAATTCAAATAAAGGATAAGAATATTTATCATGATCGGCTTCTTCCAATTTATCCTTATCAAGCAATATCAGAATGTCCCAATCAGAATCTTCACGAGCATCTCCTCGAGCCTGAGACCCAAAAAGAATCACCTTAGCACCAGTTGGCATAACTTGCGCTACTGTCTCCTTAATGGAATGCAGTATGTATTCTTTACGATTTGACATTGATAATATAATTAACGCATTTAATTCTTACACAAAAATAAAACTTTTATCTCAATAATCATAGATTTATTGATTTAACTTTTATAATAGAGCTTATAGATTCGAATTACTCTATCTTCCAATCCCCCAGCGTCCTCCGCTCGCTATCGAAATTAATCCCCACCTTCACCACCGGCAGACCGCACAGCGCAAAGCGTTCGGGATAATTCTTCAGATTAATCTGCTCCATAGCGGCATCGGCCGTCTTATCCAACTTCAACTCTATCACATAGAGAGCGGACAAACTCCGCATCACCACATCCACACGTCCGCGCGGAGTGCGCACTTCCACATCCACATACATGCCCAGCAGACTGAAAATGGTGTAGAGCAACGACTGGTAATGACCCTCATAATCAGTATTATCGCAATAAGGAATCGTAGAAAGGAAAGTCTGCAACAGACGCAAACCGTCATCCAATCTTTCTTCATAAATAGTTTCATACAACAGAGCCACCGTAGTAAGCCCATCCATAGTATACTGATGCAGATAACCAGGCAACAGGCTCTTCATCAACCCCATGCGCACCTCTTTGTTGGGAATATCCAACGAATAAAGGTGGGTAATGGGCGAATATCCCTTTATCGTGATATAACCACTCTGATAGAGCAAAGGAGTAATGTTGGTAATTCGCTCCGTAGGAGCATCAAACGATTCGGCAAGCGCTTTCCGCCCTCCAATCTGTTGAGGGATTACGTGATACTTATTCAGCATCTCTATCAGATAGGTAGGTGTACCGCTACCGAACCAATAAGAATCCATCTTACCGTCGGCAAAAGCGTTCAACAGGCTGAAAGGATTGTAAATATCGGGCGAAGGCCAGGTGAAATGATAGCCGTCATAGTTATTTTTTAGCTCCGCAAGGGCTTCTTCACGAGACATTCCTATACGTGCTGCCAATAAATCCAAATCATTGTCCATCTGAGTCAGCATTTCTTCTTCGCTAATACCGCAGATAGCTGCGTATGTTCCATCCATGCTGATGTTCTTGATATTATTCAACTCGCTGAAGATGCTCAGTTGGGAGAACTTCGTGATACCGGTGAGGAATACAAAACGTAGATAAGGGTCGCAAGCCTTCAGGGGGCTATAGAAATTGCGCATCACATCCCGAAGCACGGGAAGATTCTTTTCTTCGTGGATAACGTCGAGAAGCGGGGCGTCGTATTCGTCGATGAGGACGACAACCTGCTTGCCGGTTTGCGCAAAAACACATTTTATCAGATTTGTCAGACGGACGTTAGCGTCAGG
>USSR01000208.1 GCA_900557355.1 uncultured Bacteroides sp. | reverse complement strand
GATCAGAATAATCAATAATTTAAATCTAGTGTATTATGAAATGTAAAACTATGAGACATGAGATCATTGAATTTCAATGGATGACTCTATTATTACTCTTTACGATTTGCTTCAGTAGCTGTAAAGATGATAAAGATGCGTCTGCGGAACCTTATGATCCCAGCCAACCGGTGACTGTGACGGATTTTGCTCCCAAAGCAGGAGGAGCAAACACTCGAATGATTATTTACGGTAGTAATTTCGGCACTGATTCCTCTATTGTCTTTGTGAAAATAGGCGGGAAAGAAGCAAAAGTAATTAATGCGAAAGGTAATAGTTTGTACTGTATTACCCCGCAGCAATGTTATGAAGGAACTATTGAAGTAAAAGTCGGTGAACAGGATGTTATAGTATCATCAAAATATAAATATGTTCCACAAAAGGTCGTATCAACTTTATGTGGATATGTAGATGAGAAGGGTAATGGAGAAATTATAAAGGAAGGTCCTTTTAGCGACTGTGGTAAAATAGATTTTCCTGCATGGTTCGAGTTTGACCCGAAAAATCACGATATCCTGTATTTAACTCAGGATGCAGAAAATAATGGTAATGGTAAGCCGATGCGTATATTGGATTTGAAAAATGAAAGAATATACACTGGAATAACCGGTAGTTCGGAAGGAGCCGACCGCTTGCGTAGCATGTCATGGACTTTAAGTAAAGATACTATGATTATAGCATGCTCAAAAGGAGCTGATAATGCCGCAAGTAATATAATGTTAATCCGTAACCAAGATAATGATATGGTTGATGTTACAGATTTCCAGAATCCTGTAGTAAAACGTCTGACCACAAGTAGAGGGTGTCAGAACTCAATGATACACCCGGAAAATGGTGAATTATATTATAATTTCTTTGGTTCAGGGGCTGTGCTCAGATATGATTTTTACCAATGGGGAGCAAACGATAATAAAGCTCATGCAGAAGAACTGTTTACGATTCAGGATGCCAACTGGGAATTTAACTTTATCGTTCATCCATCTGGTGATTATGTTTATATGATGGTACAGAATCAGCATTATATTCTCCGTTCAAATTATGACAGAGTTAACAAACGACTTACGACCCCATATATTGTTTGTGGACAGCCCGGACAAGCAGATTATAAAGACTTGGCAGGAACAAAAGCACGCTTGAATAAACCCGGACAGGGAGTCTTCGTATTTAACAAAGAGTATGAGGATGCGAATAAAGAGGATTGTTATGACTTCTATTTTACGGATCGTAATAATCACTGTATACGTAAATTGACTCCGGATGGAGTAGTCTCTACTTTTGCCGGAAGAGGAAGCACAGGAATGAATGTACATGCTAATGGATATGTGGATGGCCATTTACGTGATGAAGCACGTTTTAATTATCCTTATGCTTTAGCTTATGATGAAGATACAGAAACTTTTTATGTGGGTGATGTGAACAATCATCGTATCCGGAAGATAGCATTAGAAAAGATTCCTGAAGCGACAGAAGAACATCCGGAAGAGAGTCAACCGGAAGAGGGAGAACAATAACCGAATAAAAGAAAAAACACATGAAAATAAAGAATTTTATCACCATTTGTTTGTTACTGGTTTCTGTTGCCACTTTTGCGCAGAAAAAAATTGAAGTAACGGGAGTAGTGACGGATACGAATAAAGAGCCACTGGTCGGTGTCAATGTAACAGTAAAAGATCAGGCTGGCTTAGGAGCAATTACGGATATTAACGGACGTTATAAAATTAGTATTGAAGAGTTTTCAAGACTAGTATTCTCGTACATAGGTTTTGATAAACAGGAAGTATTAGTGAAAAGGCAGCAAGTAGTCAATGTAATTATGAAGGAATCTGAAGCAAGTGAGCTTGATGAAGTCGTTATTACAGGAACCGGTGCACAAAAGAAGTTAACTGTGACTGGAGCGGTGACTACCGTTAATGTAAATGATCTGAAAGCAAATCCGACAGCAAATCTTTCAAATGCTTTGGCTGGTAATGTGGCAGGTGTTTTAGCTATGCAGACATCCGGTCAGCCTGGAAAAAATACTTCGGAATTCTGGATTCGTGGTATTTCTACTTTCGGAGCTGATAACTCGGCTTTAGTGTTAGTAGATGGATTTGAGCGTAGTCTCGATGAAATTAATATTGAGGATGTTGAATCGTTTACTGTTTTAAAGGATGCTTCTACTACAGCAATTTACGGTCCTCGTGGTGCTAATGGTGTAGTATTGATTACAACAAAACATGGTAAAGCTGGTAAAATCAATATCAGTGCTAAAGTGGAAACATCTTATAACACACGGACTATCACACCGGAATTTGTAGATGGGTACACTCATGCTAGAATGATGAATGAAGCACGTATTACTCGTAATCAAGAACCGATCTATCAGAATGACGAATTGGAAATTCTACGTTTAGGACTTGATCCTGATCTTTATCCAAATGTAGATTGGAAAGATGTATTATTGAAAGATGGAGCAATGACTTATCGTGCTAATGTGAATATGAACGGCGGTGGTAATACAGCACGTTATTTTGTTTCGCTTAGCTATATTAGTGAAGAAGGTATGTATAAGACAGATGAAGCAGTTCGTAAAGATTATAATACCAATCCCGGTAGTCAACGATGGAATTATCGTTTGAATACCGATATTGACATCACAAAAACAACTCTTGTGAAAGTCGGTGTTTCCGGTTCTTTAAAGAAACGTAATGCTCCTGGACAAGGTGGAAATGTATGGGCATCGTTAATAAATCAAAGTCCGATTAGTATTCCAGTAATGTATTCCAATGGTTATGTACCAGCATTCGGAAAAGAAGATGATCGTTCCAATCCATGGGTATTGGCAACACAAACTGGATATTTTGAAATCTGGGAAAATAAGGTTCAGACTAATATTTCTTTAGAACAGAAGCTGGATTTTATTACTAAAGGATTGCGTTTTGAAGGTCGTTTTGGTTTCGACACTAACAACACAAACGAAATTAGCCGTAAAAAAATGCCTCAAACATGGCGCGCAGAACGTTTTCGAAATACTGATGGGGAAATTACTTTTAAAGAACAGCGAACCGAAGAAAAAATGACTCAAAGCTCTATTTCAACAGGTAACCGGACTGAATTTTTAGAAGCAATTTTACACTACAATCGTGCATTCAAAGCGCATCACGTAGGTGGTACTTTAAAATATAGCCAAGATGCTTATCGGACTACAGTAGATATTGGTACAGATATAAAGAATGGCATTGCCAAACGTCATATGGGCTTGGCAGGACGTGCTAGTTATAACTGGAATTATCGTTACTTCATAGATTTTAACTTCGGTTATAACGGATCAGAAAACTTTGCCGATGGACATCGATTCGGATTCTTCCCCGCTTTTTCTCTGGCTTGGAACATTGCAGAAGAGAAATTCATTAAGAAACATCTGGAATGGATGAATATGTTCAAGCTGCGTTACTCTTATGGTAAAGTAGGTAATGATAAATTGGGTGAACGTTTTCCTTATCTATATACAATTGCTAAGTCATATAAAGAAAATGATAAGGACGTAACCTTTCCTGGTTGGAATTGGGGTGATTATGGTTATGGCAATTCTTATGATGGTATGGCATATACTCAATTAGCTTCTGAAAACGTTACTTGGGAAATTGCAACAAAGCACGATATAGGTGTAGACCTTTCTTTGTTTAATGATAAGTTTACAGCCACTGTAGACTATTTCCATGAACAACGCGATGGTATTTATATGGAACGTAAATATCTACCTGGCATAGTAGGAATTGTGAGAAGTAATCCTAAAGCAAATGTGGGTAGTGTACGTTCGCAAGGTTTTGATGGCCATTTTGCCTATAAACAGAAAATAAACAGAGTGAACCTCACGGTTCGTGGAAATTTTACTTATAGTAAAAATGAGATATTGGAGAAGGATGAAGAAAATACTGTTTATCCTTACCAGACAGAAGCAGGTTACCGTGTAAACCAAGCTAAAGGTTTGATTGCATTAGGTCTATTTAAAGATTATGATGATATTCGTAACAGTCCTCAACAGACAGCATGGGGAAAAGTACAACCGGGTGATATTAAATATAAAGATGTTAATGGAGATGGTGTAATCAATGATGGTGACAAAGTAGCTATCGGTGCGACTACCAAACCGAATCTGATTTACGGATTTGGTATCTCTGCACAATGGAAAGGATTTGATTTCAATGTCCATTTTCAAGGAGCAGGAAAGTCTTCATTCTTCATTAATGGATCTACAGTATTTGCCTTCAAGGATAGTCAGTGGGGAAATGTTTTGGGAAATTTAGTAGCTAATCGTTGGGTTGATGCAGACACTGCAGCTAAACTTGGAATTCCTGCTAATGAAGATCCGAATGCTTCTTATCCACGCCTTAGCTATGGTGGAAATGATAATAATCAACAAAAGTCCACTTTCTGGCTAAAAAATGGTTCATATTTACGTTTGAAGACTTTAGAAGTAGGGTATACATTGCCTAAATCAATTGTAAATAAGATTAAGTTCAATAATATACGTGTATTCTTTATTGGTACCAATTTATTGACATTCGCTAAATTTAAAGAATGGGATCCGGAATTAGGAAGTTCCACAGGGGCGGAATACCCACTGTCTAGGGTAATGACTTTAGGATTGACTGTTAATATCTAATCAATACGTGTGAAATGAAAAAGATATATAAGTTTTGTATAGGTGCCCTGTTAGGGACAATCACCGTTTCGTGTGTAGACCAGCTGGATTCGGATAAAAATTTTAAAGACCGTATGACGCTGGAAGATGTATTTACTAATGAAAAATACTCGGAAGAATGGTTAGCTCATGCTTATTCCTATCTTAAAGGAGAGAATATGGATGTTGGAACCAAAGATAATATACTGTGGTGTTTTGCCGATGATATTTATTTTGGTGACCGTGATATTTATAACACCTTTAAAACAGGGACTTATAGTGAAGGAGACCGACAATCATGGGGAGCCAGTTATAAAGGCATTCGTCAGGCATCCATTTTCATTCAAAATATCGACATGAATATGGAGTTTACAGAAGCTGAAAGAGCTGACCTGAAAGCACAAGCCCGTTTTGTACGCGCTTACTATTATTGGTTATTACTCCGTAAATATGGCCCTGTTCCTTTATTGCCGGAGGAAGGACTCGATTATACAGCCAGCTATGATGATTTGGCTTGTCAACGTAATTCCTATGATGAATGCGTAGAATATATCGAATCAGAAATGCGCTTGGCGGCTAAGGACTTACCTTTGGACAGGGGAGCGAATCATACCTCTCGTCCTACTAGAGGGGCCGCATTAGCAGCACGCGCAAAAGTTCTATTATACGCGGCAAGTCCTATTAATAACCCTCGTCCTGAAGATACCGAAAGATTTACAGATTTGGTAGATCATGACGGAAGATGTTTGTTAGCACAGGAATATAATGAATACAAATGGGCCAAAGCCGCTGCAGCAGCAAGAGACGTTATGGAACTCCCGGGAAGCAATTATGGACACCGTTATGTGTTACACACTGTGAAGAAAAGAGATGAAGCCGCTGCAGGTTATCCGAAGACACTTCCTCCTTATTCTGATAATGATTTTGAAAATGCTGATTGGCCAAATGGATATCGGGATATTGACCCCTTTGAATCCTATCGACAAGTTTTTAATGGAGCCCTGTCTATGTTTGATAATCCTGAACTTATTTTTAGTCGTGGACAAAATCAGGGTGACCGCAATCTTGCAGATATGGTATTACATCAATTGCCTACCAGTGCCAATGGCTGGAATACACATGGTATGACACAAAAGATGTGTGATGCTTACTATATGTATAATGGCTCTGAGTTTAACAGACAGACATTTTTGGACACTTGCCAAGTTGAGAACCGTTTTGTGTCTGAAAAGGAAGGGAAGGCAGGAACATATCCTTATTTAAAGAAAGGAGTATGGAAAGAGTATGCATGGCGTGAACCACGCTTCTATGCTTCAGTTGCTTTTAATGGTTGCGTATGGCCTCTATTGAATAATTCAACGCTTAAAGATCCTAAACCCGTAGAGCAACAGGTATTTTATTATCGTGGTAATGGTAATGGATATACTAACTCCAATTTTTGGCTTCGCACTGGTATTGGAATCATGAAATTTGTTCATCCGGACGATACCTCTGCGGCAAAAGGTAATAAGGACTATGTCAAACTAAAAACGGAACCTGCTATTCGTTTTGCTGAAATCTTATTGATTTACGCTGAAGCTTTGAATGAGTTGGAAGATGGATCTTCATACGACATTCCATCTTGGGATGGCTCTGCCAGTTATTCTGTCAAACGTGACATAAATGAAATGAAAAAAGGTATTCGTCCTGTTCGTTGCCGTGCAGGGGTTCCCGATTATACATTGCCAGAGTATCAAGACCGGAATGTATTCCGTAAGAAATTGAAGCATGAGCGACAGATAGAGCTCATGGGAGAAGGACATCGTTATTTTGATCTCCGCAGATGGAAAGACGCTCCGATTGAAGAGTCAATGGAAATATATGGTTGTGATGCTCTTATGACTGAAGAAAATAGAGCAGCGTTTCATTCACCAATTGTAGTCAATGAACTTCCAACTGCTTTTTCTCGCAAATTATATTTCTGGCCTATCAGTCATGAGGAGTTGAAACGCAATAAGCTGTTGACACAAAATCCGGGTTGGACATACAATGATTAATTTTAAAATGATATAAGTATGAAAATTATATATAATTGTTGGTTTGCATTATGTATGTTGCTCTTGATCACTTCTTGTAATGATGAGTGGAAAGATGAGCAGTATCGGCAATATATTTCTTTTAAAGCACCTATAAAAGATAAAGATAATGGGGTAACTCCAATATATGTGAGATACAACCCTGATGGAAAAGTACGCTATCAGTTACCGGTTATAGTTAGTGGGTCAACTACGAACGAACAAGATATAGATGTCCATGTAGCACTATATGAGGATACCTTGGAAATATTAAATAGAGAACGTTTCAGCGGGCGTACAGATTTATGGTATACGCTATTGGAGGAAGATAAATATGAATTCCCGGAAATAGTTCATATTCCTGCAGGAACATGTGTGGAACAACTAAATATTGATTTTGATTTGAGAGGAATCAATATGACAGATAAATGGGTGTTGCCTCTAACTATCGTTGATGATGCTTCTTATAATTATCAAGGTCATCCACGTAAAAACTATGCAAAAGCATTATTGCGTGTAATTCCTTTTAACGATTATTCCGGTTCATATAGTACAAGTACAATGGAAGTGTATATTCGAAATGCAAATGGAAGTACTGATAATAAACCGATGGTAACCAATAATCGTACAGCATATGTGGTAGATAATAATACTATTTTCTTTTATGCCGGTTTAATGAGCGAAGATTTATCAAGAGATGAACGGGAACTTTATAAAATATATATACGCTTCAATGAAGACAAATCATTGAGTATGTGGGCAGATGACGAAGAAAAGATTGGATTTAAGCTATACGGTACTCCTGCTTACAGCGTAACGGAAACTATGGATGCTACACGACCTTATCTAAAACATCGCTATGTTTCATTTACTATTGAATATGATTTTAAAGATGTAACTTCTCGAAATCAAGAAGTTCTTTATAAAGTTAAAGGAACAATGCTACTGGAACGAAATCTCAATACTCAGATTCCAGACGAAGATCAGCAGATTGAATGGTAAATAATGAAAAATTAAGAACTAGTCTGATAATCTAATTATATTTTATGGATTAGCAGATAAATACCATAAAATAAGAGAATAAGTTAGGCGTGATTCAGTAAACGACTTACGTGATTGAACCACGACAATAATTTAATATTCAATATAAGATAAATAATTAAGTAGCCTGTCATTGTCTAAATCGAGTTCAATGACAGGCTGTTTAAATTGCTTACAGTATGCTGCGGATATGATAATAAAGAATTTGATATAAATAAAAGGCTTTAAGTTAAGAAGAATGAGTATCTCTTATTAATTCATTCTTTAAGATTAAATTTACAAATAACAAAAAAGTAGAAACAGTGACGATAGAACGAGTATTGGGATCCAAGCTAATTGAATTGCTGTAACTGGGGATTTCTAGGGATAATCGCGTCATCTTATTTACATAAAGTTACATGTCTTCTAATCCTAAGACTCGTGTTTCAATATCGTATTTTGCCATCTCTTTGTGCCTTAAATGTTCCACTTTTTCCATGAACGTTGAATGAACATAATTATTCTCTGGCATCCGTTTAACTTCTGCTATAAGGGCTTTTTTTCCACTTGATTTAAGAGCTACAATATCAATTTCATAAGAGTTTAATCGTTCTTTGTTTGTAGAACTTTTAGTTTCCCACCAGGAACCAATTTCTTTAAACCCACCTTCTTCTGCTAATTTCTGTTTAAAATAGTTTTCTAACACTTTGCCTGAATAAGTCTGATAATCAGCCTTTGCTAGTTGACGCAGGTCTTCAAAATTCTGTAGTTCAATATATGAACGATTCCGTTCGATGTATTTAAACCAGAAATTTAGAAAATTATCTCCAATAATATATCGTACATTTTTCTTAGTACCTGGTTTCGCAAAAATAGGCCGTTCGCGAGTTATCAAATTATACACATTTTCTAATTTACTTAAATGACCTCCGATAGATATCCCCCCTAGTACTGACTCTATTTCCCCTTGTGTATAATGCCCATTTGCTATTTCTAATAAGATGGAAAAGTAAATGCCATAATTTTTTCCAAATTCAGTAATCAACAAATTACGTCCTTCATCTATAAACAAGGAATTTTCTGAAAAAACGAAGTCATATATCCGGTCAACAGAAAGTGCTTGATTGTCACAGAATAACTCTACATATTTAGGGATTCCTCCAGTCAGTGTATACAAAGCTAATAGGTCATCATTACTATATCCGGGCGCAAAATCTTCCATAATTTGTTTTAGCACTTTTGTATTGAAGGACCGAAGACATAAAATATTGTCAGCACGTCCGAATAATGGTTCTCCATGATCCGTGAATATCTTTTGCATCAATGAATATACAGAGCCGCTAATTACAAGATTTATTTTAGTTTCTTGCCGATATTCATCCCAAAGATTTTGCATATCACTAAAAACATCGGGTCTGATATTATAAAACTCCTGAAATTCATCAATAACAATATTAAAAGAACGTGTTTTTCCTATTTCGAAAAGATATTGTATCAAAGTAGTAAAGTTGGATATGCCATCCGGAATAAAAATAGATAATGTCTCGCGTACTATTTTTATAAAATCTGCGACTAATATACTCTCTGCTTTTCTTCCAATGAAAAAATATACAGTAGGTGTTCCCTTCAGAGCTTGTTTTATAAGACTGGTTTTTCCAATACGCCTACGGCCTGTTACCACAATCATTCTGGAATTTTGACCAAATGCAAGCTCTTGTACACGCTTCAATTCTGCAATTTCTTTCTCTCTATTATAAAACTTCATAATCAATAAGTTTTTCTCAACGGCTGTTGAGTCAACCGTCGTTGCAAAAATATGAAATAAATTAAGAACAACCAATTTTGCAATACTTATTATTGATGTTTTCGCCATTTTTAGAGTTCATCCGAAAGAAAATAGAATAATAAAATAATGAAAATAAGTGACTTTATTGAGAGAAAAATCACTTTAATTTTACTTGAAAAAGATGTAAAGCACAACACAGTAACAATACGCTAATTTATAATATTCAGATTATCAAATAGATACAGTAATGTTTGTTAGTTTGGACAGGACCCGGAAAACCAACTTTGCACGGATGACTTC
>USSR01000207.1 GCA_900557355.1 uncultured Bacteroides sp. | reverse complement strand
AAATAGTAATTGTAGTAGCAGGAATAGACGATTAAATAACTTCATTAACCAACGTAAAACAAAAGCGTATGAAAAAGTTAGCAGTTTTAATTGTATGTGCGGCCGTTATGGCATCGTGCGACGGCTTGTCAGGTGGAAGTAAAGACCAACTGAAAGCTGAAAATGATTCTCTTTTGATGGAACTTACTCAGCGTAATGCTGAACTGGATGAAATGATGGGTACTTTCAATGATATCTCTGAAGGCTTCCGCCAAATCAATGCCGCCGAAAGTCGCGTAGACTTGCAGCGTGGTGCGGTTTCAGAAGGTTCTTTATCAGCTAAACAGCAGATTGCCACTGATATTGAATTTATCCAGAAACAAATGCAAGAAAACAAAGAGCAGATCGCTAAACTGGAAGCTATGCTGAAAAGTAGCAAGAATAACTCTACCCAGTTGAAGAAAGCTGTAGAATCTCTGACTCAGGAATTGGTAGCCAAAACCCAGCGTATCGAGGAATTGCAGGCTGAACTTGCCTCTAAGAATATTCGTATTCAGGAACTGGATGCAGCTGTGACTGGCCTGTCAACTGACAAAGAAGTGCTTACTGCCGAAAATGAAGCGAAAGCCAAAACCGTAGCTGAGCAAGATAAGGCACTGAACACAGCTTGGTTTGTTTTCGGAACAAAGAAAGAACTGAAGGATCAGAATATTCTGACAAATACCGGTCTCTTCCAGAAAAAGCAAGTGCTTAAGGATGGTGACATCAATAAGGATTACTTTACTCAGGTTGATATTCGTACAACGAAAGAAATTAAGTTGTATTCCAAGAGTGCAGATGTCTTGACTACTCATCCGGCAGGTTCTTATGCTTTGGAGAAAGATGATAAAGATCAGCTCGTTCTGAAGATTACGAATCCGAAAGATTTCTGGAACGTATCCAGATACCTGGTTATCCAAGTAAAATAACTTAATTAAATTATAAGAATGGCGGGGAAAGGTTATCCCTGCCATTTTCTTTTTATATGCAGTACAAGAATATTTTTTTCGACCTGGATGATACTCTCTGGGCCTTTTCTTTTAATGCCCGTGATACATTTGAGGAAATGTATCGCAAATATGAATATGATCGCTATTTTCGGTCTTTTGAACATTTCTATGAACTCTATGAGAGGCGTAATATCGAATTGTGGGCAGAATATGCAGATGGAAAAGTGACAAAAGAAGAATTGAATCGTCAACGTTTTCTCTATCCGCTGGAGGCAGTAGGAGAGGGGGATACGGCTTTAGCGAAAGCTTTTTCTGATGACTTTTTTGCGGTTATTCCTACAAAAAGTAGATTGATGCCCCATGCGCAGGAAGTGCTGGAATATTTGGCACCTAAATATAATCTTTATATCCTTTCCAATGGATTTCAGGAACTGCAATGCCACAAAATGCGTTCTGCCGGAATTGACCATTACTTCAAGAAAGTAGTTCTATCAGATGATATTGGTGTCCTAAAGCCATGGCCCGAGATTTTCCATTTTGCCATGTCGGCTACCCAGTCTGAACTGCGTGAGTCGTTGATGGTGGGTGACAGCTGGGAAAATGATATAAAGGGTGCTCAGGGAGTAGGCATACATCAGGTGTTCTATAATGTAACGGGACGTACCGAGTTACCATTTAAGCCTACTTATCAGATTACAGATTTGAAAGAGTTGCTCCAATTGTTGTGACATTGAGGGATTAGTTGTAATTTTGTCAGCGTAAACACATAATTTGCAGCTATGGATACTATTTTACCTTTCGCTTTGCTTTGTTTCACTTCTTTCTTTACGTTGACAAATCCTCTCGGGACTATGCCTGTCTTTCTGACTATGACCCATGGAATGACGGATAAGGAACGGCAGTCTGTAGTGTCTCGTGCTACATTAGTGGCTTTCATCACGATTATGGTCTTTACTTTTGCAGGTCAGTTCCTGTTCAAGTTCTTTGGAATCTCTACAAACGGATTTCGTATAGCAGGTGGTGTCATCATCTTTAAAATCGGTTTTGATATGTTGCAAGCACGTTATACACAAATGAAATTGAAAGATGAAGAGATTAAAACTTATGCCGATGACATCTCCGTCACTCCTTTAGGGATTCCGATGCTTTGCGGTCCCGGTGCCATAGCAAACGCCATTGTGTTGATGCAGGATGCCCACACTATCCAAATGAAAGGTGTATTAATTGGAATGATTGCTTTTATCTACTTGATTACATTTTTCATCTTGCGTGCCTCTACGCGACTGGTAAAAGTTTTAGGGGAAACGGGAAATAATGTGATGATGCGCCTGATGGGGCTTATTCTGATGGTAATTGCTGTGGAGTGTTTCGTGAGTGGGGTAAAGCCGATATTGGTGGATATTTTGAAAGAAGGAAGTTTAACTATATAATAGAAAGGATGAATTCTTGATTTCTCAAATGAATTCATCCTTTTTATTTGTACGGATATTTAGCGTTTTGGATTGTACAATACTTTTAGAGTATTTTTACCTTGCCTTAGGATATATAGTCCACTTTGAGACAATGGAATGGTTATTTGTGTTCCTTTTACGCTCGTTATCTTAACTCCCTGACTAGAAAATATATCAATATCTTCGCTGGAATTTTCACTTGTGATTTCTAAACCGGTATTTGTAGGAATGACCTTTAACCCTTTAGAAGATTCGGTTTGCCCAATACCTGTTTCTACATCTTTAATTGTGAAAACCAGTCTCAACTCACTGTTGGTAAACTGTTTCCAGGTGTCATCTTTACGGTAACTTCCTATAGCATAGTATTCTCCAACTGGTAAATCGGGATTCCCTGTGATAGTGATAGTGCTGGAAGTATTACTTGGTATTACAGTATAATCGCTAATGCGCGTGTATGGGAGTAACGCTCCGTTCTTACGTATATATATGGCAAAATCATCTTCATATTTTAGACCTTTATTTTCGATTTGTATTTTGAAAGATATATCTTTTCCTTCTACAGCTTCACCAATAAGTTCTGCAGGAGCAAGTTGATACAAATCGGAACTGTTCTCTATGCTGCTTAGTAGGACACTGTTAGCAGTAAGCTCTACACTATAACAGATACTTCTACCTTCCAGACCACGTAACATGCTTGGTGCTTTTT
The DNA here is from genome assembly GCA_900557355.1 of uncultured Bacteroides sp. GTDB lineage: Bacteria > Bacteroidota > Bacteroidia > Bacteroidales > Bacteroidaceae > Bacteroides. The sequence goes on along the minus strand of USSR01000207.1, from coordinate 6,807 downwards.
CACCTTCCTTTTGTGAGGCAAAATGAAGTTGATATTTGCCGTTAGGTACAGTAGATGGAATTGTGCCGCTGAATGTAATACTATTCCAACCACTTCCTACACCAATGTTGGAAATTGAAGTGGGTGTTGTAAGAAATGTGATGAACTCATCTCCTTGATATAGGGCTAATCCGATGACACCACTCATAGGAGTAGAAGTGTTCCATATTTTGGGAAACTTAGCACTGATACTTTCATTTCTTTCATATTGATTTTTTGTAATATCCATGCTTCCCTCTAATGTAAAGCCACTAATAACTTCTCCTGTTGTCTTCGGTTGTACAAGGAGCATAATATATTGCATATCATTATAGGCGCCACTTCCACTTCCTGTGCCACCTGATCCTGGATTCAGGGAGCTTAAGGAATAATATCCATTTGCATATCCGCTCCATCCCCAGTTAAAATGATACATGTCATTCTCATCACAGCCATCCAATACGAATGCATGACCTCCTTCGGTGCTTTGTCCACTGTATAGAACAGGGCGCCCGGCAATCAATTCTTTTTGAATCATATTTTTCCAGCGTCCTTCAGTATTATAATCACGTCCTTCAAAGTATATATTAGAATTATACCCGAAAAATCTAGTCAGGGCATTATGTTGTTTGAAGATACCGGCTCCGCTACCACCGGCTGCACTCAGGTTATAATCCATATCCATAGCTACACCACAGTGGAGCATCAATTCGGCTACAGCTTTCTTTTGTTCTTCAGTTGCTGCATTTGTATATTGAGGCAGCATCAGATCCCATTTATAGTTGGTCTCTTCAAAGTTTACGGAAAGTGATTTTTTTAAAGTTGCGGTTGTATAACTGTAACTTCCTGTTCCGTGTTTGGGATATTCATAATATTTCATTACCATGGCAAGTGCCGTAGCAGCACAGCCAGTAACAGTGAGTTCTCCTTTTTCTTCCGGACAATCCAGATTATAAGGATTTCCTTGGTCCCATTCTATTTTGTCCAATAGAGGTGTGACTACTGGAGGAATTACTCTTGTTGCCGAATTTTGAACTTCAGTTGGGTTCTTCACAGAATTGCCGTTTGTATTCATTCGTTTTATTTCAGCAGTATAGAAATCCAACCAATACCTAACGTTGGCAGGTAAATGTTCATAATTCAGATTTCCTTTATCTGAATATGCTAGTACTTCCCGTGCACAATCATCCCCTGAAATGATGACGAATCCACTATCATTCCCTGTATTGATGATATAATAAGCAGGATAAACCATAGTTCGTGTCTGTATGTTTTGTCCATTTGTCAGTCTTAACTCCTTTGTATCAATGTGTTTCATATTGACATGAGAACGTACAAATGTGCGGGCAACTTCTAATGCTTGCTGCGGAGTGCGCGGAGCTGCAAAAAGCCGTCCTGAACAGACCAGGAAAGCCAGAATAAGGATGATAATAGCTTTTTTCATATTTCAATCTTATTAATGATGAAAAGGCTATGCCATAAAAGTAGCATAGCCTTTTCTATACATAAAGTCAATTATTCAAAGAACAATTTATTTTTTGACCATGTAGCATTCTGCATATACAGCCCAATAGCCTGCATACTCTCCGGAGTCGAATACACCTACACCGATAATTCCGTTAGGATCAAAGTCAATCCTGTCGAATGTTTCATTCCAAGTACCTTCTAGGGATTTGGATAATGCTGCAGTAAGATCCATTGGACATACCCGTACTTCACCCACAAATCCAAAATTGTATTTTGCATAAGTCGGTCCTTGCACTAGAGAAAGTGTCTCGGAAGCTTTATTATAATCTACAGTCCAAGGTATGGTTGCATCATATCCCTTTCCATCTGTAAATCCATTGAAGACATAACTCTTTTCTAGGTTTGCTTCATCTCCGCCATCAGAGATTGTTACAGTAAAGCTAACTGCACTACCGTCTGTTGCTTTTACAGCATTAAATGTCCAAGTGCCCATCAGTTTGAAATATGGATTCTTATCCACATCTTTTAGTATAACATTGCATGTAGAGGTTGCTCCTGTCTGTGCACCTTCTACATTTTCAATAGTTACTTTCAGATTACGGTCATCATTCTCAGTCATACCATCATCTAATAAACGAATCTCGCAACCAAAAGTATCATTGGCATCAGTAGGAATATAAACGGTTGTAGTGGTAACAATATAATGTTCGTTTACAATGGCACTGCCATCTTCAACTTTAAATGTTACTTTAATCATTCCATTTCGTTCGCCCTCAATTGTTAGAGGAACTTTTACTATGCCGGCATTCTCATTGAACGTCACTTCTGATTGTGTAAATGAGACTGTCGTACTTGCACTGTTCATTGCTGGATCATCATCCGAACATCCGACAATAAAGATTGTCAATAAAGCCAATAAATATATATTCAAATATTTCATATTTCAAAAGTTAAGAATTCAACAAATTAATATCCGGGATTTTGTTGGCCTTTGATCTGCGGATTAACGTCTGTTTCCGATTTAGGAATGGGCCATACCATTCGGAAGTCATCAGCTGTTTTAGTTAAAGCTGTTGTATTGGTACCACCAGGCAATAAAACCAAAGCTGCGTCCTGAGTTGCATCTTCACGATTTACTCCTAATCCCCACCGTTTCAAATCTGTCAGACGAAAACCTTCGCCAACTAATTCTTTGTGACGTTCGTCTTGGATATCAGCTAATAAAGTGTTCGGGCTATTATAAGTAACATCTACATAATCTACAAGGCGACTAGCTCTTAGTAAGTTCAGATATTTTGCTCCGTTAACGATGTCGTTGTTACCTACATAGGCTTCAGCTGCAATCAGATACTGTTCTGAAATCCGGAAAGGCTTCGATTTATTAGTATAATGATTGTCAACGCTTACTACATTATAAATATCCGGATTACCAGGATATTTGTCGAATACGTAAATATCTCCTGTTGCACCGGTAGAGACTTTTAATGTGAAAGGAGCAAAATAAGCAGCAAAACGAATATCACGATCTTGTTCATAAAGGTCGATAAGCTTTTGTGAAGGAATGTAGTCCATTACTTGTGAAGAAGGATCATCCTTTTTATACTGTCCCCAGAAACTGGTTCCTGTGGCGCTTCCCAATTCATCTGCACTCATGTAAATTTGCCAGATTACTTCAGAACCAGTATCTTTTACCCACATATTACGGAAAGCTTCTCCTCCGTCTTCCGAGTTCAATAAAGGGTATTTCCCTGTATTGATCAGCGAAGTCGAGTTACTGATAGCTGTTGTATAATCTTTCATTTGCAATGCAACGCGTGCTTGAAATGCTGTTACTATATCTTGCGAAATATAGTTTAAAACGTTTTGTGCTTGAGTAACCGTTTTACTTGTATTTACAAGTTTCTTAGCCTCTGTCAAATCACTAAGGATTTGTTCATAGGTTGCTTTCAAAGAAGAACGTCCCGGATAAGCACTTGCATCTGATGTCGGAGAATAGACCAATTGCAGGGGTAAGCCTAAATCACTTTCTGCAGTTGCAGGGTTGTAAGCTTTGCAAAAATACCCCACTAATTGAAAGTAGTTATAAGCTCTTGTGAAATATGCTTCACCGGCATAAGCTGCAATAAGTTCTTTATTTGCATCACTCAAATCGGTAACAGTACCATCCAGCACTTTATTGTAACCATCAATAAAGTAGTTACACCGTGCAATGTGTGCATAATGATTTTGCCATACACCTTCTACGTTGCCGTCTGAAGATTGGAAGTCCCAGCGATACTGATTACCATATGAATTGGAAAAACCAGCTGTGGCATGGAAATCATCGCATTGTAATTCAGGGGTTAATATGTATCCACCTGTCGTTATGGAACGATAGTAGGAATATATTCCGATACGTGCATTTGTAAAGTCGTTCATTGTTGCCAGGTATTGAGACTCTTCAACTGAGCTGTATGGGTATTTTTCCATATCGCAGGAAGAGAGACCTGTAACAAGCAATGTTGCTAATATGATATATATTTTCTTCATTGTTTTAATCTCTTTTGTAGTTAATGTTTAGAAAGTAAGTTCAAGGCCGAATGAGAATTGCTTTGTATTCGGATAGTTTCCTAATTGCATATTACTGTTGATCTCCGGATCAAATCCTTTGTATTTAGTAACAGTTAATAAATTACGTCCTACAAAGAATATTTTTGCATCTTCAATGAATCCAGTTTTTTTCATTATGCGTTGAGGCATAGTATAACTTACGGTTAAATTTTTCAGACGCATGAATGAAGCATTCTCCAGTAAATGAGAATCAAATTGCATAGGAGAGTCCGGAGTCGAGATATTGGTTATATCACCGGGCTTTTGCCACATAGTCAACATTTCAGTGGTTTGATTGCGGCTGTTGGCCATTTGTGGATTCTCTGTAAACCAGCGTTCGTTATTTACCATGTATTGCCCAAGCATAAATGAGAAATCAGCGCTGACCGTTATACCTTTCCAAGCGAGTCGAGTACCGAAACCACCTGACCATGGAGCATAGCGTTGCTTTCCTAAAAAGACAGCATCATCTGCGGAATAAGTTTTAGTTAAATTTCCATTCTTATCATACCACGTATTGTAACCATCTCGTGGATCGACACCTGCCCATCTGGTATAATAATATTCTCCGTATGGTTTGCCTACTTCAAGTTTCAGACCGGTATTTGCCAATACATATTCGTCCAGTCCATTAAATAATTGAGTAATTTCATTCTTATTATAGTTCACGTTAGCTGAGATAGTCCAGTCAAAACCGTTAACATCTCTCAATACATCTACATTTGCAGTAATATCTACTCCTCGGTTACGCATATTTGCTACGTTGCCCCAACCCGATGCAAAACCGGTTGTAAAAGAGTAAGGGATTTCCATAAGCATATTTTCTGTCATGCGGTTATAGAATTCTATATCCAAACTTACACGATCAAACAAACGAGTACTTAATCCGACATTTGTAGATTTAACAACTTCCCAAGTCAAATCGGGATTGGCTGGATTGGCAACTGCAGTACCACTCTGCCCACCATATAATGGACCTGTTCCAATTAGACCAAATGACATATAAGGGTCAAGACCTGAAGAGTTACCTACAGAACCGTAACTAGCTTTTAACTGTAATTGATTCAACCAAGATATGTCACTCAGGAAATTTTCTTTCTTTAAATCCCACATTGCACCTGCAGACCAGAAATTACCCCATTGAGAATTCAAACCAAACAATGATGAACCATCTCTACGATAAGTAAGATCTAAATAGTACTTTTCATCATAATTATAGCTGAAAGTGGCAAAGTAAGAATTAAAAATCTTATCATATTTTGAATGAGAAGGCATTGTTGCATTACTTGCTGCACTTAATAGCATTAAACGCGGATCAGTTAACCCCTCTACCTCAGATGTAAATGATTGGTTCTTGGTAATAATAGATTCTTGTCCTATTAGGGCACTGAAATTATGATTATTCCATGCTGTAAATTTATACTCTGCAGTATTAGTATAGGTAAATGAGTAATAGCGTTGGAAAGACTCTGTTGCACTACCTGCACCTTCAAACGGGCCAATAGGTAAAGCCTTATAAGAGTATCGATAATCAAAAGCTTCAACAGCTTGAGCTGCACGAATATTCAATCCTTTGATTGGATTGATATTGATAAATGTATTGCCATTGATACGTGCCATATCGCGTGAAGCAGGTTGTATCTCTGATAAATAATATGGATTATAGTAATTTAATTTATCGAAGTAGTCCAAGCGGTCACCATAACCAATGAAATTTCCATTGTCATCACGTAAAACTTCATAGTAGCTTTGGTCCGGGCGATAAACGCGGGCTGCATATGCTTTATTATATACTTGATTAGCAGTAGTACCAAAAGCTGCTGTAGCATACTTTTGATATGATAGATTTAAGTTTACCCCTGCCTTTAACCATTTAGTTATATTTGTTTCGATGTTTGAGCGCAGTGTCTCACGGCGTAAATTAGAATCATCCATTATACCATCGGCATCATAATGTCCGAAGGATAAGAAGTAATTTAAACTTTCCGTTCCACCGGAAATACTCAAGTCATATTGCTGCATAGGTGCTGTACCTCCAAAGAACACATCAGCCCAATCTGTAGAAATTCCGTTTTTAATATAGAAATCCTTTTCGCTTTGAAAAGACTGATTCGTTTTCAATGATGGGTCAAGTACTTCCTGCAAGTTCAGCCATTGTTCGGCATTCATCATGGTAATGTTATCTCCAGTCATTTTCGATACACCATATTGGGCGCTTATCGTAATTTTGGCCTTTTCTCCTCTTTTTCCTCTTTTAGAAGTTAAGATTACAACACCGTTTGCTGCACGTGAACCGTAAATGGCAGTTGAAGATGCATCTTTCAATACGGTCATACTTTCAATATCATTGGGATTTAATGCAGTAAATGCACCGGAAGAAATAGGAGAGCCATCCAATATAAATAATGGTTCAGAACTACTATTAATAGAACTAACACCACGCAAACGCATCTGTACCGTTCCACTAGGTTCTCCGCTAGGAGTAAATACTTGCAAACCTGCAACTTGTCCTTGCAAAGCATCCCCGATGTTTGCAACAGGTTTTTTCTCCAGTTTTTCACCACTTACAGCTGTAACAGAACCAACAACTGAACCCAGCTTCTTACTAGAACCATATCCTACAATAACAACCTCGTCTAATAAGGCTGCATCTGCCTTCAATACGATCTTTAAGTTAGGTTTAATTGCCACTTCTTGTGTCTGCATACCAATGTACGAAACCTGCAAAGTCTT